>UQVG01000171.1 GCA_900544435.1 uncultured Erysipelotrichaceae bacterium
AATTCTACTTTTATTTTTCATTTTTTTAAAGTGGAATTTAACTTTTCACTTTAGCTTTAAATACTTAAAGGCATTATATAAACCATCTTCATTGACATCATCGGTAATATAATCAGCGGCTTCTTTAATTTCAGGACCACCATTACCCATAGCAACATTATAAGCACAACATTCAAACATTGATAAATCAATTTTAGCATCACCAAAAGAAATGGTATCTTGAGGATCAGCATGTAAATAATCTAATAAGACTTCAATCGCATGTCTTTTAGTAATCCCTGTAGGACCTAAATCTCCAAATAAAGCAACTTCTCCTTTACCTCCCCATGTATTAGCCACTAAATGAGGGAAGTCTACTTTAGAATCTAAATGATCTTGATATGTTCTTAAAATGAAACTGATTTTATTAACATCATCACGGTAAAGATCATCACCTTGTAAATGAATAAAACCATCAATAAAATGTTGAGCAGAACTTTTAGCATCTTCTAAGCTTGCTCCTTTCCCTTTAGCATATTTTACCATTGTTTCAGGTCCTTGTTCTAACATATAATCATTACAATACATACCACTATTAGCTTCTAGATAAAAACCAATATGTCTTTCATTACACCAATCCACAATATTTTTAACATCTTCTTTAGATAAACCTTGATGCATGACAACATGATTATGATCTTCAACATAAGCACCGTTACCACCAATCATCCCATCTAAATCACATAAATTTCTTTGTAAGATTTCTGCTTTTGAACAACCTGTACAAATATAAACTTTATGTCCATTTGCACGTGCTTGATCAACAGCTTTTGCGGCTGAAGCAGGTAATTTTGCTTCATAATCAATTAATGTTCCATCTACATCTAAAAATACAATTTTACTCATACACATTCTCCCTAAATTAATTTTAAATACTTAAAAGCATTATATAGGCCATCTTCATTGACATCATCGGTAATATAATCAGCGGCTTCTTTGATTTCAGGACCACCATTTCCCATAGCAACATTAAAGCCACAACATTCAAACATGGATAAATCTACTTTGGCATCACCAAAAGAAATTGTATCTTTTTTATCTGCTTTTAAATAATCCATCAATACTTCTATCGCATGTTTTTTATTAATTCCTGTAGGACCTAAATCACTAAATAAAGCAAGTTCTCCCTTACCTCCCCAAGTATTATGTGCTAAATGAGGGAAAGCTTCGATTGCATCTAAATGGTCTTGATAATCACGAATAATAAAGTCAATTTTATTAACATCTTCACGATAAAATTCATCTCCATGAATTAATGTAAAAGAATCTATAAAACTTTTTGCTTTTTCTGTCGCATTTGAAAGATCTGCACCTTTACCTTGACCATATTTAATCATGACAGCAGGTCCATCTTTAATCATTTGATCATTACAATAAACCCCACTATTTGTTTCTAAATAAAAAGCAAGATTTCTTTCTTGACACCAATGAACAACCTTCTTTACTTCTTCTAAAGGCATTGCTTGATGCATAATAACATGATCATGATCTTCTACATAGGTTCCATTTCCTAAAATCATCCCATCTAACTCACATAGATTTCTTTGTAAGATTTCATCTTTAGAACATCCTGTACAAATATAGACTTTATGTCCATTTGCACGTGCTTGATCAACAGCTTTTCTTGCTGAATCTGGTAACTTTGTTTCATAGTCAATCAAAGTTCCATCCACATCTAAAAATACAATTTTACTCATACTTTTCTCCTTTTTCTTATAACTTCATTGTACTAAAAATGAAAGTGAAAGTCATTGATGAAATTTAAAAGCAAAAATCTTAATAAGTATGATATCTAACTGTAAAGATCATATGGATAACGCTGATTTCGATTATGGCGTTAATCCTTAATAAGTATGATATCTAACAAAGTTTAAATGAAGAAAGTGAGGACGAAACAGTATGGCGTTAATCCTTAATAAGTATGATATCTAACAAAAGAGTGATTGATAATCAAATAATCACTAATGAGCGTTAATCCTTAATAAGTATGATATCTAACAAAAATGGATGTAGAAAAACAGTGAACTTTAGACAGCGTTAATCCTTAATAAGTATGATATCTAACGAAGAATTCTTGATACTTCTAAAATCAACAAGACACGTGGCGTTAATCCTTAATAAGTATGATATCTAACAGAAAGGGCAACCCCCTAAGAAAGGAAATATAAAAGCGTTAATCCTTAATAAGTATGATATCTAACTGTGTATTCCTATATGGTTTATTTAAAGGCTTATTAGCGTTAATCCTTAATAAGTATGATATCTAACAAGTATGGTTAGAAAAATTGAACAATAAGCACGTATTAGCGTTAATCCTTAATAAGTATGATATCTAACTGAGGTATGCTAGAGTTATTAAAGTTTATGAAATTGACGGCGTTAATCCTTAATAAGTATGATATCTAACTAACGACATCAAACGATATGGATTTTGATGATATCTAGCGTTAATCCTTAATAAGTATGATATCTAACAGAAAGATGGAAAAACAATGGATAGAAAAATTGAACGAGCGTTAATCCTTAATAAGTATGATATCTAACAATGGAATTTTAACATAATTAGTAAATAATATAAATTCATTTGTATTTATACTAAAAATTAATGAAATGGACGACGAAATATTAATAGAATTTTCGACTATCTGTTCAAAATATATATCAAATTAGATAATAATTTTGTTGTAATTAAAAGATAGTCGAAATTAATCAATTATGAAACTGTTTTTATCAATTGATTTTCCTAGTTCTTGTTTTTTAATCATTTTTGAATTATAAGTATAATAAATAGCAACATGATCATCTTCTGTAATAAGTTTATCTAATTCTTTTTTTAGTTTTTTATATGTTGCAGGTGTAAGTTCACCTTCAAATACAGATTCTTGAACATGAAATAGATATCTCCTAAGTAATTTCATAAATTTTGGACAGTTTTTACTTTTAACATCATATGTACAAATAATATACATAGTTACCACTTCATAATATATGGTTTATAATCATTTGTTTCTTTAGCTATATAATTAGAAAGCAAATGAACTTCACGAGATATGAGATTTCTATAGGAATAATATCTATTATTTATTTTGATAGTTTTTAAAAGATAGTTTTCATATTTTTCAATAAAGAATTTTGCACCATCTTTATTGAGATAACACCTATCTGATTTATAATCAAAATATTCTTTTTTTAATGATTTATGACGACAAAGACTTAAAACTAGTCTATCAACTAATACAGGTTTTAATATATCAGCTAAATCAAATTGTAAAGATTCACTACACTTTGTTAAACTATGAACAAAAGAAATATGTGAAATAAGCCTACTTCTATCTATAACAGAAAGATAATTAGCATAGAGTAAAGAATAACCATAACTTAATAGAGCATTTATTTCATTTTGAGGAGGATTTTTAGATCTTTTTTCAAAATGAAATTTTTCTTTTTCTAAAATAATATCAAAACTACTAAAATAGATTTTCTTTGCTTGAGCTTCTAGCAGTAAAAGAATTTCTACAGATTGATTTTTACATTGTCCTATAATTTTTTCTATTTCTATGATACGTGTCAATAAAGGAAATTGTTTTTTATTATAATATTTTAATAATGCTAGACAATTCTTTAACGATGATACAACCATAGTATAAGCAATTTGATTTCTAATGATAGTATTTTCAAATGCATGAAGTTGATTGATTAATATTTTTCCGTTTAGATATTGTTTAGGTGTGAATTTTCCAATATATTGACCATAAAAATTAAAAAATAAAATGACTATATTATGTTTGTTTAATAGTGATAATGTTCTTTTGTTGATAGTTATTTCACCAAAACAAATGAGGGTATCTATTTGTTCAATAGGTATATAAGTTATGAAATCTTTTTTATCTTTTAAAATTAGTGAATAATCTTTACAAAGTAATTGCCCACTTTTATATAGATAAATTACTTTTTTCATGAGCTATATCAATCATGCCAAAACCACATGATCCTTTACTTGATATACCACAATTATAGATAAGTAATAATGTTTCATAATTAGTTTCTATTTCTAATTTCGTCATGTAACATTCATAATAACAATTTTTAAATTTCATCATTCTTCGTTTTTCATAAACGATGTTATTAATTTTAAATACAAGTTCTTTTAAAGGATAATTATAAGCAATACATTTATCTTGAATGTTGTTTTTAATGAAATTAATACTTTCTTTATTGGATGGCTTATAATATGTCGAAAAGTTATCTGTTGTTGAATAAATAAGCATAGGTGATAGAGTTTCAATACATATTCTTTTGATGCCTGAAAATGGCTGTAAATTAATAATAGAGATATCTTCTATTTTTACAGTTTGATGGGCAATTAGTAAATTTTCATTTAGTAGTAATATTTTATATATGTGTTCAAGAAACTTTTCGTCTTGAGAACTGATATAAAAATAGAAATATTTATCAAATATTAGATGCTTGTTTTCTATTTTATATTTTCCAAATAACTGACTAAAAGTAAAACATTTAAATGTTTTTTTATCATAATGATAGCCATCATTATGATAAAAATTTCCAAGTTCATCTTTTGAAAGCAATGAATATATAACACCTTGTAAAATACTTTGATAGCTTATGGGAATATTAAAATGGTTATGAGATAATTTTATTTTAAGTCTCAATTGTTCCACCTCCTATAAAATTATAATTACCAATACCTATTTCTATAAAATCAGTAGGTATGTCTATATCCTCTTTAAACTTTATTTGATAAGTATAGCCTTTAGGAACTATTCTTTTTGTTTTAAGCTGTATATTTTCTAATTGAGAATGTTTCACATTTTTAATATTTGCATCACAAGATATAAATATCTTATAATCTGTTAAATATTGCTTATTATAATAGCTAATCATTTTATTTAATTCATGTATAAAATTTGTTGATTTTATGCAAGAAGAAATCTTTGTATGATTTATTTTTT
>UQVG01000172.1 GCA_900544435.1 uncultured Erysipelotrichaceae bacterium
ATTAAAACCATTATTTTTTAAAAGTCTGTATTCAAAATCTGTCATATTATTTTTCTAAAATATTAATTAGTACATAATTTAATAGTGATATTTGAATGACCCATGGCGAATTTATATTACTATTTTTATACAAATTCATTCTTGATTGAACGATATTATTTAAATGATTTAATCCATCAACATCACCTTTTTTTAAATAGTTTATAAAATCAATCCACATTGGGTCAATTTTTTGTTCCATTAAAATTCTCCTTTCCTTAAAAATAAAAGGAGTGTATATAACACTCCCCTAGGGGTTTAACCCATTATAATTATACTAGATACATCTTGTGCAAAAACATTATATAGCTAATTTATATTTTTGATAATCTTTATCTTCTTGGGCTATATTAAAAATATCGTCTTCTGTTAATATTTCTATTAAATTAAAGCCTCTAAAGTATAAATTTTTAACATTGAAAACATTTGCAGGAAATCTAGAAGCAATATCAATTCCTAACATAAAGCTTTCTTCTTTAGATAATTCATTTAAACGTAAAGCTTTAAATTCATCATACGAATAAAACAATATATCTGAAATGCTAGATAAAAATTCATTATAGTCATCAACTGAAAAATTATTTTCCATAATTGAAATCTCCTTTAAAAGTAGTTTTTTATAAACATTCACAAATTTTTGTAGTCTTTGTGACCCTCGACTAAATTTATCTAAGACAATTTTTGATTATCAATAAGGATATAATTGTTAATTCTTTTTCGACAATTTTTGCCACTTACTTTTCCAGTATCAATAATAATGCCATTGTTCTTTAGTTCTTTATAAAACAATTGATTTGATTCTATAGCATATCCTTTTATTGTACAGTAATCTTTATATGAATTATAAAGTTCATTGCCATCCATTCTAACTCCTTCTTGATATACTAAACAATTATAAATAAATTCAATTATTTTATCTGATTGCTTAGTATATTCATCTGTATCTCCTTTTATAGATTCAGGAAGTACCAAACCATCAGATGCATATTTTTTATATCCATCAATTAACCAATTAAAAATTGCAGATATTTCATCTTCTGTTTTTAATTTTTGTTTAAGAGTTTTGTCTTGTTCTTCTTTTGTAAAATGTCTTAAAAAAGATATAACAATTATCTTATTACCATAAAACATTGTAGAATCATTTATTCTACAAAGATGATTAGTATTCATAATCATCTTAAACTGTGGAATATATTCAAATGAATTTTGTCTTAATTTCCTTGCTGTAACTGTATCACCACCTACTAATTGTTTTACCATAGAACAATTAATTACCATATCTTTAGACGGTTCGCTCATGAAAACAGCTCTTGCACCTCTTAATCGTGCTAAATCTTCGCTTGGTGCTCTATTGTCTATATTCTTTTTACCAATTAAATCAGGTTGTGAATTTGCTGAATATCCTTTAATATTCCCCATTAAATAAGATATTGTTTCTACCAAAGTACTTTTTCCATTTCTCGTTGATTCACCATAAAAAACATACATTTGTTCTTCTTTTGTATCACTTGTTAAACAATAACCCAACAATTTTTGAACGTATTCTATTTTTTCCCTATCTTCTAACATTATTTGACTTATAAATTTGTCCCAATAATTACTATTAGATTTTTCATTATAAACAACATTAGAAATTTTTGTTATAAAGTCTTTAGGATTATGCTTTTGAAATTCAAACGTTCTTAAATTAAAGGTACCATTTTTACAATTGAATAACATTCCATCCTTATCAAATATAGAATAATCTACAGAAATATTAGATTTAGTATCTTTGATTAACGTTTCTCTTTGAGCATAATTTCTTAATTTATTAATGTCTCGTGAATATTCGTCTGCTCTTTTACCACCTTTTGAATTTTTAAGAATTTCATCAGCATATTTACACATTGATAATGAAAATTCTTTTGCTATATTTCTAATATTCGTTCCATCGGTATCTTCTTCCCAGTAATTTGAGTTGAAAAACCAAAACGATTTACTATCCTTGTTATAAACAATTTTATCTTTGATTAAATTTCCGAATAATTTTGACAAATCAATATCTTTTCCCGTTTCTCCATTGTAAAATGGGTCTATTTTTCTTATTTTTTCAATTAGCATCATTATGTCTCCTTTTTTTATTAAATTATTTTTAATTTCTTGTTGATGTTTCTTGAAAAAATACATAATATAATTATAGAGAAATTAATGGTATATAGATTCTCTTCTTCAGATTTCAGGACCAGTGAAATCTGAATTTTTTATATCTGTATTTTCTCGAATCATTTCTAATAATACATAGTAACCACCACCTTTCCATATTTGAAATTAATTTAAACATAATCTTTCTCGAAAGAATTTTGCACTTATCTTACCCGATACACAATAATACCCTTTTTCCTCAAGTTCTTTATTTAAATCTTTAATTACAGAGTATGCTTTAGTTCTACTACAACTTAAAATTTCCATAACTTCTTTTGGTGTATATATATCTTTATTCATAACATTTTTCCTCTTACTATACTATTTTTATTAGTATCTACTTTATTTCCTGTAATACTGCCATAATTTAATAACTATACTTTCTATTTAATCACCTCTCTTTTAACTTCCTATCTGTCTATATCATAAAATAAACATATCCTAATCTATACTCGTCGCATTAGAAGTTTAATTTTTTTATTTTATCTATGAACTCTACAATATAATTAAATAGTGATTTCATTTCGTCATATTCAAAATAAGCACTTTCTTTATTAACGAAATCACTGATTTCATCATAGTATCTATCTTCAATTTTTAAAAAATCATCAATTAAATATTTAAGCTTATTTAATGAGCTTACTAATTCATAATCAATGAATTCAATATTCTTTGCAGCATTGAAATCACTTATAAACTGGTTTTCAACGGATTCTAGCTCAATTCTCATAAATGACAATAAATAAGCCATGCACCTTGTTGTTATATCTCCTATCTTTCCGTCATTGATTTCTTCATACAATAAATATTTCAAGTCACTATTCTTTCTTAATCCTGTTTCATTGGTTTTACTTAATTTCTTTATATCCATTTTAATCACCTATTAGTAATCCATATTATTTCTAATTGCTTGATTATAGTTAGCAATAGTTCTATCTTTATCATCTATAATATCAGCATACATTTCAGTAATTTCTGCTCTAGAATGACCCACTCTATCACCAATTTTACTTAAAGAAATATTTTCGTTCGATGACAATAATTGAATAATATGTGCATGTCTTAACCCATGAATCGTCATTCTTTTTATTTCAATTTCATCTTCATTCATTCTTTCTTGAGCCTTCTTAAAAAAGTTTTGAGCAGTTTTTTTAGAAATGTTAAATATTCTATCTTCATCTTTCAATCCATATAAAGAATTCATATATTCAGAGATTTCTTTAAAGTATGCATCATCCATGGTAACAACTCTTGTTTTTCCGTTTTTAGGAGATGTTACTTTTTGTTTAAATTTATACTCTCCATTTTCTTTGTATGCTTCTTTTCCTGATATATTTTCATTTATATAAATAACTTTTCTATTAAAATCTATATCTTTTTTTCTTAATGCAAGTACCTCACCAATTCTTGCTCCACTCCAAAAAGCAGTTTCAAAAATATAGTAGTAATGTTTTTTGTATTTTTTTATATATTTGATGAATTTGTTATATTCTTCTACCGACCAATACTTAGATATGTTAATTCTTTTAGTTTCCTTTTTATTGCAATTAACAAATTTACTTATATTTTTCATAGGGGATTCTTCAATATAACCTTGTTTAACTGCATAGTTAAATAATTGGTTTAAGTAGTTTAAACAACGATTTAAATAATCAAGACTGTATGATAGTAAATCATCACTATTTTCATCATTTAGATTTGATTTTGGTTTTCCTCTATTTTTTAAAGAATACTTATCATTTTTTAAATCATTCTTCCAATCTTCAATAACTTCACTATCTATGTCACTAAGTCTCATATCCTTAAAGTAATCATAAATATGATTTTTCAAAACACATTGTTTTAATTCAAACGTTGAAGCTTTAATCATTTGATAATTACCTGTGCAATCTCTATAAAGTTTTTCCATGAACTTGTCATATACATATCCGAAGATTGTATCACTTGTTCTTTTCATTTCATTTTTAACCTTGTTCATATGTTCAATTGCTTCTGATTCTTTTTGAAAACCACCTTTTTTATATTTAGTAGAATAACCTTTACAATCTTTAATTCTACATTCAACTTTGTACCAATAATAACTTTTATTAACTTTGTTATATGTTTTCTTTTCATATTTTTTTACTCCTGGTGTTCTTGTTTTAAATTCTTTGCTCATATTTAGTTCCTCTTCTTTCTTGAATTTTTAATTCACATTTTTTTGTGAATTTGTAATATTTTTAAATAATTAATTTTTTAATTCACAGTACTTATGTGAATTAACTTTTATGAATGTATGAATTTATGCTATTACTATTTTCATTTCGCTTTTAACCACGTTCATATATTCAATTGCTTCTGTTTCTTTTTGAAAACCACCTTTTTTATATTTAGTAGAATGACCTTTACAATCTTTAATCTTGAATTCTACTTTGTACCAATAATAGCTTTTATTGATTTTGTTATATTTTTTTATTCCTAATGTTCTCGTTTTAAATTCTTTGTTCATAGTTATGTCTCCTCTTTCATTAGTTTTAGATTCACAAATAAATGTGAATTTATTTGTTTTATAGAACAAATATTTTCTAATTCACAGCAATGCGTGAATTGATATTCGTTCTAACTTCTCTTTACGCACTTATCTTATAACATAGCCCTCCTGTTCTATATTCACGACGTTTTTTAAAAAAAGTTTATTCACATTCATTTGGATTATCCAAAATTTTTTAGTATTTTCCAACATAAAAGGAAACTATAATATGTTATATTTACACTTATACTATTATATGTA
>UQVG01000173.1 GCA_900544435.1 uncultured Erysipelotrichaceae bacterium
GTGTACAAGGATGTCGTTAAAGATGTACTGGAAATTGATGATTTACAAAAAGATGCAGATGAAATGGAATTATAGTTAAGGCAATTTGCCTTAAGGAGGTATATAAAATGAGTACAAAGAAAATAACAACAGTGGGGATGCTTTGTGCTATGGCGATGATTGTTAATGTTTTTATTTCATTTCCAATAGTGCCAGCAGTATCTTTTTTAAGATATGATCCCAAAGATATTTTAATTGTTATTGGGGGATTTATTTATGGACCAATGACATCATTATTAATGAGTTTTATTTGTTCGATTTTTGAAATTATGTTAAAGGGAGGTAATATTTTAGATGTCTTGATGAATATGGTTTCAACGTGTTCTTTTGCTTGTATGGCAGCATTTATGTATAAAAAAGTACATAATCAAAAAGGAGCAGTTTTAGGGCTAATAGCAGGTGTTATTTGTACAACAATAAGTATGCTTATTTGGAATTATATTATTACACCTATTTATTATGGAATGCCAAGAAGTGCTATTGTACCTTTACTACTTCCAGGAATATTACCTTTTAATTTGATTAAAGCAACAATGAATGCAGCAATTGTTTTTTTCCTATATAAACCAATTGTACAAATATTAAGAAGAAGTCATTTGGTGGAAAAATCAAATCGACAAGGGAATGTTTATAAAGGATATGTAGTAGTTATAGGTGTTGTTTTAGTAACAATGATTTTATTTATTTTAGGATATCAAGGGATTATATAAGGAGATAAGAGTATGGAATTTTTAGAAGCAAAAAAGATCATGGAGCAAAAAATGGGTGATTGGAAAATTATGGCATTAGCTAGTTGTGTAAATAATTACCCAATGGTGAGAAATGTAAGTTGTATTTTTTATAATGATAAAATCTATTTTAAGACAGATAAAAACTTTAGAAAGACACAACAGTTGTTTAAAAATAATCGAGTAGCGATGTGTTTTAATGGAACACAAGTTGAAGGAATTGCTGTTAATAAAGGATTGGTCGTAGATGAACCAGGAAGAGTTTTTGAAAAGAAATATAAAGAGTATTTATGGCAAAGTTATAATGCTTATTCTCATGTTGAAAGTGAAATTTTAATAGAAGTGACTCCTGAGTTTGTGGAAATTTGGGACGAAGATGAAAATCGAAATGCTTTTCAATTATTTATTGATTTTAAAAATAAAACAGTTGAATACAAACCTTACGATTAAAGAAATCATATTATTTGATTTCTTTTTTTGAAGTGCTAATATATATATGAAAAGAAAGTCTTCAGGGCAGGGTGCAATTCCCGACCGGTGGTGATAGTCCACGAGCAGATGCAGAAAAGGTGTAATTCCTTTACCGATAGTGAAAGTCTAGATGGAAGAAAGACATTTTTTTAGATAATGTTTTTTAGTCATGGAGATTAGTATTTTCATGATATTTTTTATTTTAAAGGAGAATTATTATGGAAAGTACTAAGACACAAAAAATGGTTTTAGCAGCAATGCTTGCTGCTTTAGGGATGATTTTAAATCTCATTGAGATTCCTTATCCCTTTGCTCCTTGGCTAAATCTTGATTTATCGGAAATTGTTGTTCTTGTAGCAATTTCTACTTTAGGATTTATGCCAGCATTATTTGTATGTATTTGTAAATTTGTTGTTTCTATTTTATTTAAAGGACCAGTAGGACCAATGGCAATAGGTCAAATCGCAGCTTTGATTGCATCACTTTCAATTTGTATGACTTATTCATTGCTTGCTAAAAAGATTGATCCAGAAAAGAATTTAAAAAATTATTTTTTAGATATGGTTTTAACAATGTTTGTTTTTGCTTTTATTATGTTTGTCATTAATTATTTCTTTGTGACACCTACTTATTTAATGCAAAAACCTACATGGTATACTCATTTACCATTTGCAATAGATATTCAATCATTTAATCAACAATATGGATCAAACATTACAATTCCAGCATTTTTATCTTTTTTATCACCATATGGTCAAGCAATCTTTATTATTTATTTTCCATTTAATTTCATTAAAGGAATTATTACAGGCATTGTTTATTATCTTGTAAGACCAGTTGAAAGAAGATTTAAAAATAAATATATTCAAGAAGCTTAGGCTTCTTTTATTTTTTTATAATCATTATTATGTTATAATAGCATGGGATGGTGGGAAAATGACGTATTCAAGAGTAAAAAAATACCAAGAATTAAGAGATGGACTTAAAGAAGAAGTTGGTATTTCTAAAGAAAAATATGTTGAAACGGTTCAAACAGAGGATGACGATGATGATTTTTTATCATTTATGAAAAAAGATGATGAGGAAAAAGAAGTAAATTTAGAAGATACTTTGACTGAACCAAAGACATTTGAACAAATGAGAGAAGAAGGTTCTGCTGAACTTGATAAAGCACTTAAAAGCGCTAAAGAAACTGTTGGTAAACAGGATGAATATAATACAAGAATGGATATTTTAAATAAAATTAGAGAACCTGAAAAGCATACAATCAAAATAGATTCTGTTGAAAGCTATGCTACTGAAGAATTTGCTAAAGGAATGTTTGTAGGTAATGAAGTTGAAGAAAAGCCAAAAGAAAAAATGACTTTTATGGAAAAATTAGCAGCTATGTCACCTGAAGAAGATGCTAAAAAAGCTGAAGAATTTTTACAACAAGAATCGAATGCATTAGAAGAAAAACAAGAAGATGTTCAAGAAGAACTTGTAGAAACTATCGAAGAACCAATAGAAATATTTGAAGAAAATAATGTTTCTATAGATGAAAAAGATGAAGTAATAGAAAATAAAAAAGAAAGTAAAGTTGTTAAAATCATGAATGTGATTATTGTCATTTTAGTGATTGTTTTTGTTGCTTTACTGGGAATTATTTTATATCAAAGTTTTTTTAACTAAGGTATTCCTTAGTTTTTTTAGGAGGAGGTTTATTTTATGAAGAAAAAAATTTCAATTGCAATTGATGGACCTAGTGCTGCTGGAAAAAGTACAATTGCAAAAATGGTTGCTAAAAAAGAAAATTTCATTTATATTGATACGGGTGCAATGTATCGTTCTGTTGCATTTTATTGTATAAAAAATAAAATTGATTTGAATGATGAACAAGCAGTTGAAAAAGCAATTTCAAATATTCAAATACGTCTAACATCTGATAATAAAGTCTTTTTAAATGATGAAGATGTCAGTCTTCAAATTAGAACAGATGAAGTTTCACTTGGAGCTAGCTGTGTTTCAAAATATCAAGCTGTAAGAGCATTTTTGGTTGATGAACAAAGAAAAATGGCTGAAACAGGAAATGTTATTTTAGATGGAAGAGATATTGGAACAGTTGTTTTACCACATGCAGATTTAAAAATTTATCAAATAGCAAGTGTAGAAACACGTGCTAAGAGACGTTATTTAGAAAATAAAGAAAGAGGCTTAGAGGCTGATTTAGAAACAATCAAAAAAGAAATTGAACAAAGAGACTATCAAGATATGCATCGAGATATTTCACCTTTAAAAAAGGCGGAAGATGCTATTGAACTTGATACCTCAAATATGACATTAGAAGAAGTTGTTGATCAAGTATTAACTTTAATTAATAAAGCAAAGGAGGAATAATATGGCAGGTGTAGTAGCGATTGTTGGTCGTGCTAATGTTGGAAAATCAACGATTTTTAATCGTATGGTTGGAGAAAGAATTTCAATTGTTGAAGATGTTGCGGGTGTTACAAGAGATCGTATTTATGCAAAAGCTTCATGGCTTACTAAAGAATTCAGTGTAATTGATACAGGAGGTATTGAATTAGAAAATGCTTCTTTTACAACACAAATTAAAATGCAAGCAGAAATTGCTATTGAAGAAGCAGATGTTATTGTGTTTGTTGTCAATGGTCGAGAAGGTATTACTAAAGAAGATGAATATGTAGCACGTCTTTTACAAAAATCAAGAAAACCAATTATTTTAGCTGTTAATAAAATTGATGATAATCAATTTAGAGATTATATATATGAATTTTATGCATTAGGTGTTGGAGATCCTATTCCTGTTTCTGGTTCACATGGGATTGGAATTGGAGATTTATTAGATCAAATTATTAATCAATTAGATTTACAAGATGAAGAAACTAATGAAGATGAAATCAGTTTTTCAATTATTGGAAGACCAAATGTTGGTAAATCATCTCTTACAAATGCTATTTTAGGAGAAGAACGTGTTATTGTTTCTAATATCGAAGGAACAACACGTGATGCAATTGATACACCATTTGTTAAAGATGGACAAAAATATCGTGTTGTAGATACAGCAGGGATGAGAAAAAAAGGTAAAGTTTATGAAAATATTGAAAAATATTCGATTTTAAGAGCTTTAACATCAATTGAAAAAAGTGATGTTATTCTTGTTGTAATTGATGGTGAAACAGGAATTAGAGAACAAGATAAACATGTTGCTGGATATGCTCATGAAGCAGGCAAAGGCGTTGTCATTGTTTATAATAAATGGGATCTTGTTGATAAAGATGAAAAAACAATGCAAAAGAAACAAAAAGAAATCTATGAACAATTTAAATATTTAGATTATGCACGTATTGTTTTTACATCAGCTAAAACAGGACAAAGAGTAGATCAAATTTTCCCATTAATTCAAGAATCATATGAAAATTCTAGAAAACGTGTACAAACAAGTGTTTTAAATGATGTTTTAGTGGATGCTCAATTAATGAATCCAACAACAACATTTAATGGTGGAAGATTAAAAATCTTCTATGCAAATCAAGTGGCAGTTTGTCCACCAACATTTGTTTTATTTTCAAATGATCCACAATATTTACATTTCAGTTATAAACGTTACTTAGAAAATAGATTAAGAGAAGCATTTGGGTTTGAAGGAACACCAATTCATATTATTTGTAGAAAAAGAGACTAGAGGCAATGTCATTAAGTTAAGACTTGATGACTATAGGAGGTTTACATAAAAAGGTAGA
>UQVG01000174.1 GCA_900544435.1 uncultured Erysipelotrichaceae bacterium
TATTCTAAAAAAGGCTATAGTTTTATTAAATATCTAAAATAGGAGTATAAAATGAATATTGAATTATACGATAAAATCAAAGATCTTTATTTAAAATATCATAAAGAAAAAACGTGGAATCATGTAAATAATGTAGCCAAAGAAGCTAAAAAACTTGCAACACAATATCATCTAGATCTTGAAAAATGTAAGATAGCAGCATTATTGCATGATATCAGTGCAATCCTTTCACCAGATGATATGTATAAATACGCTAAAGAATTAGGATATCAAATAGATGCTAGTGAAGAAAAATATCATTTTTTATTGCATCAAAGAATTTCTAAAGAAATTGCACACGACTATTTTCATATTGAAGATAAAGATATTTTATCAGCAATTGAATGTCATACAACTTTGAAAAAAGAAATGAATGATTATGATAAAATTATTTTCTTAGCTGATAAACTCGCTTGGGATCAAGGAGGGATACCTCCTTATTATCAATCATTAAAAGAGGCAATTAATGTTTCTTTAGATAAAGGATGTTATTGGTTTATTAATTATCAGTTTGAAACACATCAACTTCTTATGCCTCATACTTGGTTATTAGAAGCTTATGAAAAATTAAAACTGACAAATGAAAGCAAATAGTGTCGGGAAGAAATCTTTTTTCTTAACTATAATACAAGTACAGTAGAGAAAAGGAGAAAAGATATGGATTGGGTAAATGCAATTGAGGAGACCATTCAATATATTGAAAGTCATTTAACAGAAAATATAACGGTGAAGGATGTTGCAAGACATGTTCATATTTCTGAGTTTTATTTTCAAAAAGGATTTGCCATGTTATGTGGATTCACTATTAGCGAATATATTCGTAAAAGAAGACTATCGCTTGCAGGTAATGAAATTGCAGGAAGTGATATAAAAATTATTGATATTGCTTTAAAGTATGGATATGATTCACCAGATAGTTTTACCAAAGCTTTTACACGTTTTCATGGTGTAACACCAACAGTAGCTCGTAAGAAGAATACAACTTTGAAATCCTTTGCTCCACTGAAACTAACAATAGCTTTAGAAGGAGGATATCTTATGGATTACAAGATTGAAAGAAAAAAAGCATTTAAAGTTATCGCTAATGGAAAAACATTTTCGTATGAAAATGCTAAAAAAGTTGTTCCTGATTTTTGGAAAGAACACTATCAAACAGGTAAAGGAAAAGTTGTTAGAGGGATTTATGGAATTAATATTGATAAACAAATGGGACAAGAAAGTTTTGATTATTTAATTGCTGATCCTTATCAAGGACAAGTTATTCCAGAAGGTTTCGCTTTAGAAACTATTCCTGAATTTGAATGGGCAATTTTTCCATGTGTTGGTGCAATGCCTAAAGCCTTGCAAGATGTAAATATTAAAATATTTACAGAGTGGTTACCAGCTTTAAAAGATTATGAATTTGCTGCGGGATATTGTGTAGAATATTATGATGATCCAACAAAATATTCTAAAGGTACATTGGATGAAAATTATTATTGTGAAATTTGGATTCCTATTAAAAAAAGATAAAAGAAATCTCTAATAGAGTTATTTTCTATTAGAGATTTTTATTTGATAGGATATCAATTAAAAATGGAACAACTTTTTCATTAGACATTTCATCTAGAGAAGAAATAAGACGATATTCACTATGTTCTTCAGGATCTAATTGAATTGTATAATCAGTAGTATTTTTTAAAGTACAAATATAAACAAGACGGGTAAACATAATATTTTTACCTTTGTCAAAGTTACTATCTTCATGAATAATTTGTTTGACTTCAACATCTAAATTGACTTCTTCTTTAGCTTCTCTGATTAAAGCTTCTACAGGTGTTTCAAAGTCTTCTACAGAGCCTCCAGGAATATCCCAATATTCAGGGTAAACATTTGGTTTTCCTCTTTTGATAATACTTCTTTTAATGACAAGATATTTGTCATTGATTTTCATTAAACCATGGACAATAAGTTTGTTTTGAAATTCTTTCATATGATTTTCCTCCTTATGGGTAAGTTCTATTATAAATCTGTTTTCAATAAAAATGCAATGAGAAAAATATGATATAATAAAATCAATAAAGATTAGAGGAAATGTGTATGGATAAAAATAAAAAATGGATTGATTATATTATTGAATTACAAAGCTTAGCACAAGCTGGACTTACTTATGGAAAAGATGTTTATGATAAAGAACGCTATGAACGTATTCGTCAACTTTCTGCTATGATGATGGCAGATCTTTCAAATAAACCATTAGAACAAGTAGAAGGTCTTTTTTGTAATGAAGTAGGGTATCAAACACCAAAAATTGATACACGTGCCGCTATTTTTAAAGAAGATAAAATCTTACTTGTTCAAGAGAAAAATGGAACATGGGCACTACCTGGTGGTTGGTGTGATGTCAATGTTTCTGTTATGGAAAATACTATCAAAGAAGTAAAAGAAGAAGCAGGACTTGATGTTGTCGTTAAAAGTGTGATTGCACTTCAAGATAGAGAAAAACATAATCAACCAATTTATGCGTATAAGGTATGTAAAATATTTATGCTTTGTGAAGTAGATGGTGGTGTTTTTAAAGAAAATAGTGAAACAGTAGGTTTTGATTATTTTACAAAAGATAACCTTCCAATACTTGCTACAGAAAAGAATAATGAAGAACAGATTCAAATGTGTTTTGATGCTTATAAAGCAGGAGAAAATTGGAAAACATATTTTGATTAATTTTTTAAAGAAGGTGAAAAAATGAATGATGAATTAAAAGCTATTCTTGATCAAATGGAATTATGTATTGAAGATGATGAAATTACTTATGAATTTGATGATTTGATTGAAAAAATAAGTGATTTAAATTTAGGATTATCTTCTATAGAACCATTATTGCATTTTATAGAAAAACATCCTTTAGTCGATTTTGGTTTTCCTGGAGAAATAGTCCATTATTTAGAAAAATTTTATAAACAAGGATATGAAGAAAAATTGATTGCCTCATTAAATAGAAAACCAACACGTCATACTGTTTTTATGTTGAATAGATTAATTAATGGAACTACTCATAAAGAAGATTATTTGTTATTAATGAATGACATTGTTCATAGAAATGATGTTGAACAAGAAATAAAAGATGATGTACAAGAATTTTTAGATTTTCAAAAAGAAATGGAGTAACAAAAATGAATAAAATAATAAATGATTTTCCTTTTGATAATCAACAAAATACAGCATGTATTGTATGTTGTCATGTTTTAGAAGGACATCCTATTTTATATGTAAGTCATGATGAAGATGATGGCATGTGGCAATTTTTATGTGGAAACAATCATAATATGGAAGATGCAAGAATTATTTCATTATTTGAAGCTTATAACATTGATAACTCTATTGGTTTATTAAAAGATATACCACGAGGTTATTATGCAATAAGAGAAAATGTAGAAAGTGATTGGATTGTTAAGAAATAATAATGCTGGAGGTGTTATCTATGACAATAAAGTTTAAGGGTTATTTAAAAAATGATAACCAGTTAAAAAGTGTTGATGAATCACAATTAGAGAAAATGGTTATTGGGTGGATTGACTATCTATTTGCTTTTTTGATTATTTTATATCCTTTAACAAAAAGTTTAAATGTATTTTTAATAGATATATTGGGTTTTATTATTGTGATTTTATTAATGATTGTCCATGAATGCTTTCATGCAATAACATTTTCTAAAAAAGAAGATATTTATATTTGGTTTCAGGGGTTTGGAATGATAACACATTGCACAGAAATAAAGAATGTAAAAGAGTATCTTTATACTTTATTGTTACCTAATTTACTTATTACATTGCCATTATCGATTTTTGTAATATTTGTAAAACTATCAAATCCATTGATTTTAAAAATGATAGGATTAGTTTCAAGTATTATAATTTTAGGAGCAATTAATGATTTTGCTACTATAGTTTATATAATTAGAAATAGAAAGCAGATAGAGTATTTACAATTAAGTGGTAAATACATGTATTATAAGAAGAAATAGCATATAGAGGAAAGGTAGAAAAATGAAAAAAAGATATTATTTTATTATTATTTTAGTTATTTTGATTCCTATTTTGATCGTTACGTCTTTAATAAAAGATTCTAATCAAAAACCAGCTATTAAAATTAAAGATAATGAAATCATTACATATGTACCTAATTGTAGTGAACCAACAATTAAAATAGATGAAATACGAAATATTAAATTATTGGATAATGTTGAAATTGGAAATAAACAAGTAGGATATAAAGAAGATGAGTGTCAAGCAGGTTATTTTAATACACAATTTGGAACATGTTTTATTTATATAAATCCTAATATTCATTCATACATTTATTTTGAAACCAAGGACGACAAATGCTTGATTAATTATGAAAGTGAAGAAAAAACAAAAGAGTTGTATGAAACTATAAAAAATATTTAACCTTAAAGGAGAATTAAAATATTATGGAAAATAAAGATGTTCAAAAAATAGCAAAAATGACAATACAATATGCAAAAGAAATTATTAAACCTGGTATGTCCCTTATTGATTTAAGAAATGATTTAGAAAAGAAAATGCTTGAGCTAGGTGCGGATTCTTTTTGGTATTGGAATGTAGGAGCATTTATTTTTTCAGGAGATGAAACAAATGTTTCAATATCAGGTAAACATTATGTAACTGCGAATAAAACTATACAAAATGATGATATTATTACGATTGATTTATCACCTCAAAATAATAATGTTTGGGGAGATTATGCAAGAACAATTATTATTGAAAATGGGATAGTTGTTGATTGTATAGAAAATATTGAAAATGAAGAATGGAAAAAAGGATTACAAATGGAAGATAGACTTCATCAAGAATTATTGAAATATGTTACTGTTGAAACAACTTTTGAAGATC
>UQVG01000175.1 GCA_900544435.1 uncultured Erysipelotrichaceae bacterium
AGTGATTTTCTATACATGAAACTCACTGTTTTTTGAAAAAACAGTGAATTTTTTACAAAATATACTCATAAATTATCATTTTTTATAAAATAAATTGTGTTAAATAAATTGGTAAACATAGTATATCTTGATCTTTAGATACATCTTTTGTATGAATGATATATCTTTCTAAAATTCTTGATGAGTATTTTTTATAAAATTCATCAATTGAGGTATGTTTTTTATAATTTGAAGATTTAACTTCTATTGGACATATTTTATTCTTTTTAGAGATGATAAAATCAATTTCATAATTGCGTTTTTGTTCAATATTTTTAAAAGTATAATAGAATAAGTCATGTCCATTAGCTGTTAGAATTTGAGCAACAGCATTTTCATAAAGATATCCTAAATTTGTAGATAACTTATCATTAAGTAATTTTTCATAAATTGTATTTTCTGTAAAATCTCTATCTTTAAATTGTAAGGTTACAAATAAACCTGTATCTGCCATATAAAGTTTAAATAGATTTAAATCTTTATATGCAGAAAGACCTATTTCAGGATTATTAGCATGATAAGCAACTGATATTGTTTTAGAATCTTTTAATTCTGATATTAAACTTAGAATAGTTGTATCTTCCGTTTTATAAGAATTTAATATTTTTTTTGTTTGAAAACCTTTTGTATTTTTGTTTAATTGGGAAGGAATAGCTTCAAACAAAAGTGCAAGTCTTCCAGTAGAATCAATTTTTCTAAAATCATCTTCATAAAGATTTATAATATCTCTTTTAATATCATCTACCTTTTTAAAATTATTTGTTTGTATATACTCATTAACAGCTTGTGGCATACCACCAACAAGCATATAAAGTCTAAAACTTCTCATAAGTTTTCTATTTAGTTGATCCCCTAATTTCTTTTTATTATCGAAAGTCATTTTTAATAAGCTCATCGTTGTTTTATCATCTAAAGCCCATAAAAATTCTTCATAATCCATTGGATGCATTTGAAGTTTTCTTTCCTCACTTGGAATTAAAATATCTTTTACATTTTTCTTTATAGAAATAAGAGAACCGGTTTCTATATAATCATAACGACCATCTTTAACTAAAAATTTAATAACTTGTCTTGCTTTTGGACATAACTGAACTTCATCAAAAATAATAACTGAATTTCTATTTTCAAGTTCTACATGATAATGTAACTGTAATTGTAAAAAGAAATAGTTTAAATCTGACATATCCTCAAACATTTCTTTAACTTCATTTGAAGCAATAGAAAAATCAATGAGAACATAACTTTTGTACTCATTTCTAGCAAATTCCTCAACAACTGTAGACTTTCCTATACGTCTGGCTCCTTCTATCAATAAAGCTGTTTTACCTTGTGAAGTATCTTTCCATTCTTTAATTTTATTATATATTTTTCTTTTGAACATGAATTTATACCTCCTATAAACATAGTATATCCAAAAATCGCATTTGTATCAATCATCAAACCTCCAATTTCCGCATTTGAAAAAGTACTCAAACCTCCAATTTCCGCATTTGAAAAAGTACTCAAACCTCCAATTTCCGCAAAAAACATTAAATATAAAATAATTTATATTTAATGTCCCGCACTATTTTATATACCTTTATAGTAATAATTTCATTCTTATAGACAAAATAAAAGTGCCTACACTTAGTAGACACCTCTATGACTATTCAAATTCATTTGTTCTAGCAACTTCTCTAATCCATGCAGCTGATTTCTTTTCTTTACGTTTATAACCATCATCTAAGCATACACGAATAAATCCGTATCTATTTTTAAAGGCATTGATCCATGACCAGTTATCAATAACACCCCAATAATGATATCCTAAACAGTTAGCACCATCTTCAATAGCTTTAGCAATCCATTCTAAATGATCTCTAACGAATTCAATACGATAATCATCTTGAACTGTTCCATTTTCATCCATATATTTTTCTTCACCTTCAACACCCATTCCATTTTCAGAAATAAAGAAAGGTAAATCAGGACATTCTTTTTTAATTTTCATACCAAAGTCATAAATTCCCTTTGGATAAATTTCCCATCCACGATAAACATTCATTTTTCTTTCAGGCCAAATATAAGGTTTAGAAATACATGGTAAACCATTTTCATCAAACTTACTATCAGGCGCTTGTACACGTGTTGGTTGATAATAGTTAAATCCTAACCAATCTACTTTACCTTGAGCTAAGATGGCTTCATCACCTGGTCGACGATTAATTTCTACTTTCCAATCGTTTTCTACAGTATCTAAAACATCTTGTGGTAAATGTCCATGAGCAACAACGTCTAACCACCATCTATTGTGTAATCCATCAGTCATACGTACGGCTTCTAAATCTTCAGGAGATGGATTTTCTTTTGTATAAGGTGGAGCAAAACAGTTGATCATACCAATTTTAGCACCTTCACAAAGTTTACCTTCTGCTTTTAATTTTCTAAAGTTTGCTACTGCAAGACAGTGAGCTAATGTAATATTATATTGTACATTAATTGATTGTTTAAAATCTTTTTGATATGGATACCAAACACCATGTAAGAATTGTTGTTCTGGTTCTACAATAGGTTCATTGAAAGTAAACCAATATTTTACTTTATCTCCAAATTCTTCCATTGCAATCTTTACAAAGTTGGCATAAGCTTCAACAACTTCTCTATTTTGCCATCCACCACGTTTTACTAAATATTCAGGCATATCAAAATGATACATATTCATAAAAATATCAATTCCATTTTCATTTGCACAATCAATTAATTTATGATACCAAGCAGCACCTTCTGGATTTAATTTACCATCTTGGTCTAACAAACGAGTCCATTGCATAGAAGTTCTAAATGATTTAAAGTTTAAACTTTTTAATAATTTAATATCTTCTTCATATTTATGGTACATATCATTTCCAACATATGATCCCACATTATTAAAGAAAGCATTAATTTCTTGATCAGAATACATATCCCAATAAGAACGTAATCTTCCACCTACATTCCAGGCACCTTCTGTTTGAGGTCCTGACATTGCTGCACCAAAAAAGAAATCTTTAGGTAATTTAATAGTCATCTTTTCTTCCTCCATTATTTTCATGATTATTATACTGTCATTATATCATGAAACCATAGTTGTTAGAGGAAATGTATTTTATTTTCAAAGTATTATTATTTTATAAAAATCAGTGTAAATAAAATACAAAAAATGCCCTTATTTAGGACATTTGTTTAATTTGTTTCATCATTTTAGATAGATTAATAGGAACATGTTCTTCTTTTAATAAATTGTGTATTTTTTCAAGAGAAATATGTTCATGTAAATGAATAATCTTTTCTACAATTTCTTTTGATAAAGCTTGATATTCAATGATTTGATCAACCTTATCAAACAATTCATGCTTTAAATATTTAGTCTGTCTATTCTTTTTAAATCCCATACAACAACGTGAAAGACATGTTTGACTCATTATAAAAATAACATTTTCAAAACTGATTTTTCTTTTAGCTTGATCTTCATAATAGCCATCATCTAAAATTTGTGAAAACAAATGAATAATTTCTTCACATGCTTGATCAATATGATCTATTAATAAAACAGTATGTGGATAACTTTGCAAAGTTGATAAAAGAAGACTTGGTTTTTCATGATATGTTTCTAGAAGTTTATAAAGAGAATGACTTTCTTGATATTGATTCATATCTAATTTTAAATAATGATAATTAAGGTATTTCGCTAAAGATTTTGCAGTTGTTGTTTTACCACAGCTTGTTGGTCCATAAATAAAAAAGGAGACAGGTAATTGTTTATGTTGAAATGTTTCAACAATTTGATGGATTGCTTTTTCTTGACCTAAAATAGTTTTATTTAATTGTTTTTCTAATTTTTGATAATCCATTTGATGATGAATTGTAATATTTAAATACTTTTCAATTGTTTCAATAACTCTATTCTTTGTAAGTTCTTTTTCATGATAGAATTTTGCTTTAACACATGATAAATCTAAAATATCAATAGCTTTATCAGGATATGTTCTATTTTTTATATGACAATCAACTAATTCTATCAATTCTTTTAAAAGTGTATTCTCTATTTTAATTTGATGATAACTTTCATAATAACCTTTTATCCCTTTTAATATTTCTAACGTTTCCTCTTTCGTATTTTCTTTTAAAGTAACAATAGAAAATCTTCTATTCATAGCATGATCTTTTTCAAAATGTTTGTAATATTCATCAATAGTCGTTGCTCCAATAACCGTCATATCTTTTCTAGCAAGATACGGCTTTAAAATATTAGATGCATCAATCGCCCCTTCAGCACCACCTGCTCCAATAACATTATGAATTTCATCAATAAAAATAATCACATTATCCAAATCTTTTACCTTATCAATAATCTTTTTAAACTTCTCTTCAAATTCACCACGGTATTTTGTCCCCGCAACAAGCGAAGATAAAGAAAGCTCATAAATAATCTTATTCTTTAAAGAATCAACAACTTTTCCTTGATTGATCATCATTGCAAGCTTTTCAACTAACGCTGACTTACCAACACCTGCTTCACCAATAATTAAAACATTATTTTTTTCTTTTTTAGATAAAATAGTACATACCTGATCTATTTCATTTTCTCTACCTACTATTTTATACTTTTTAGTTTTTACTTTTTTATTGATATTTACAAGTGTTGGTATTTGATCCAATGGTGTTTCAAAAGCTGATTTTTCTTGTAATACTCATAAAAATATGATATACTATTAATGATACGAATAAGATATGGTAATAAATTGGAAACGCACACTCCTCCGGATGATAACGAACAACACATAAAGTTATGATTCAGGAGGATTTTTTATGCCAAAAAACAAATTTCAGGAAGTCATCTTTACTATCATCATGGTCTTTTTCATG
>UQVG01000176.1 GCA_900544435.1 uncultured Erysipelotrichaceae bacterium
TTATAAACAAAAAGGTTATCAATTTTTAGGCATTGATGATGAAAGTTACTACGTACATCATGATATACAAAATTAGCAGTCATTTGACTGCTAATTCTTTTTTAAATCCTCTAATAAATAATTTTTCATTTGTTTATTTTTTCTTTGAAATTCTTCAATTTCATGAAGATGTGTTTCTTTAACCAATAATTCGAATTCTCTTGCAGAAATACGCATAGCCCCTCTAGAAGAAACAATAATTTGTTCTAAAGCATCTGATGTAGCTACATAAACACGATATTTTTGTGATAAATCATGTGTTACTTTCTCTATGTAGTTATCTGCAGTTTGCGCTTCTTTTGTATAAACAACATAAATATTATCATTTTTTTCAATTGAGCCAATATTCTTTTTAATTTTATAAGCATCAAAAACAACAATCAACAAACATTTTCGATAACCTTGATAATTATTCAAGATATCTATCAAACGATGCCTAGCATGGTCTAAATTTGTTTTAGCAAGTTCATTTAATTCATCCCATGAAAAAATAATATTATATCCATCTACTAACAAACACTCTGGTAAAATTGTCTTTTTTTCTTCAACCTGTTTTTCTATTTTACGATTCATTTCTTTAGAAAGTCGTCTTTTAATTGGTCCATATGTTCTAATAAATATTTCTTCTAACTCTTTATCATCAACTTTATAATTTTTTGTAACAGGACGTGGTTTATTTTTTTGATATACATAAGGTAAATGCATATAATTTTCTACTTCATCATAAGGGACATAAAATCCTGCACCCTGTTTACAAAAGATAGAACCTGTAGGAAATAAAGCATCTTCTTCACTATTATAGCCAATTTCTTGAATAATTTTTTCTTGATCATGACATTCAAAGTAACCAGCCATTTGATAGAACAGCTTCCCATTTCCTTTTGTAAGCGAAAGAAAATCCTTTTGATAAGTCATTAAATAACGAACAGGTGCTCTTCCTTTAATGATTGTTAAATCTTGTTCATAACTTATTTGATAATCGCTATGAAATGTATCTAAATCATAAATAATCTTACTTGAAATATGATTTTCTACAATCATCTCAAATTCATAATAAGGTTCTAATAAAAGAGATTTTGCCTTTTTTAAGCCTTGTCGAATTGCCCGATAGGTTGCTTCTCTAAAATCTCCGCCTTCAGTATGTTTTAAATGGGATTTCCCTGTAACAAGAGTCAATTTCATATCTGTAATAGGCGATCCTGTAAGAACACCAAGATGTTGAATTTCTTGCATATGTGTTAAAACAAGATTTTGAAAATTAAGCGGTAAAGTATTTCTTTGACATTGATTTTCAAACACAAGTCCTTTGCCCCTTTCTAAAGGTTCTAATAAGATATGCACTTCAGCATAGTGACGTAAGGGTTCAAAATGACCTACTCCTTCAACTTTATCCAAAATAGTTTCTAAATAAGTAATTCTTCCTTCATCATAATGAATTAAAAATCCATAACGTTCCAAAATAAGATTTTGTAAAGTATCTAATTGAATTTCTCCCATAATTTTAACTGAAAGAATTCCTAATTGTTGATTATATTCAAATTGTAAACTTGGATCTTCTTTACCAATACTTAGTATTTGTTCAATAGCTTTACTTTTTTCAATATCATCAGGAAGTAAAATTTGATAAGACATAAAAGGCTTTAAAATATTTTGTTGTGTCTGTTTTTGATTTCCAAATGTAAAACCAATAGGTAACTCATCTAACCCCAAACAAGCCACTATATCACCTGTTGAAGCACTCTGAACACTTTGATAACCTTGTCCCGTATAAATTCTTAATTCATCTACTTTACTTTCACCAATAACATCTTTAACATGCAAAGTCCCGCCTGTTACTTTTAAATGCGTTAAATGTTTTTGTTTATGAAATGTCTTTTTAAAAACAATCCCACTTAAAATATCTAAAGCTTCTTTTTGACAAGTATATAAATCTAAAGCTTCCATAAATTCTTCTACACCTTCATCTTTTAACGCTGAGCCAAAGAATACAGGAAACATTTGTCTTAAAGAAATAACTTTTTGAATATCTTCTTGTTTCATTTGTTGATTAAGATACTTTTCTAATAATTCATCATTTAATAAAGAAATGTTTTCATAAAAGTTTTCATCAATTGCAAAACAATTTTCATTTAACTCTTTTTGAATATTTTGTAATAATTGCTCTTTGGTTGAGTACGTACTATCCATCTTATTAACAAAAATAAAAGTAGGAATTTGATAAGTTTGCAATAATTTCCAAATTGTTTTTGTGTGCGCTTGTATACCATCCTTAGCCGAAATAACAAGAATAGCATAATCTAATACTTGTAGCGTTCTTTCCATTTCACAGCTAAAATCATTATGCCCAGGTGTATCTAAAAAAGTCATTTGACTTTCTTGATACATAAATGATATCTCTTTTGAAAAAATAGTAATACCTCTTTTTCTTTCTTGTATATCATAATCTAAAAAAGAATCTTCTTTATCAACTCTTCCCATTTTTTTAATAACACCTGCATGAAAAAGCATTGCTTCAGATAATGTTGTTTTTCCAGCATCAACATGTGCTAAAATTGCAAAAGTTACTTTTTTCATGAATTTCACCTTCTTTCTACTTTATATGTAGTAAGTCTCTTACAACAACACTTGCAATGATCAAACCTGCACAACTTGGTACAAAAGAAATACTACCAGGTGTTTTTTTATGTGTCTCAGGATCTACAGGTGCATCTGTTTCAATGGGCTTTTCTGTAGAATAAACAACTTTTAAAGCAGGTATTTTTCTTTTCTTAAGTTCCCTTCTCATAACTCTAGCAAGTGGACAAATAGATGTTTTATAAATATCAGTTACCTCCAACTTTGTTGGATCTAACTTATTACCTGTTCCCATTGATGAAATAATTTTAATCTTTTTCTCTTGTGCTATTTCTACCAATTTAATTTTAGCTGTTACTGTATCAACAGCATCTACAATATAATCAAATTCATCAAAAGGAAAATGATCAACTGTTTCAGGTAAAAAGAAATCATCATATGTTAAAACATGACAATGTGGATTAATAGATAAAATACGTTCTTTCATAACTTCTACTTTTTTTTGATCTATTGTTTGATGTGTCGCAATAATTTGACGGTTAAGATTTGAAACAGAAACCGTATCATGATCAATGATATGAAGTGTTCCTACACCAGCTCGAGCCAGTGCTTCAACGACAAAACCACCCACACCACCAACACCAAAAATAGCAACGGTACTGTTTTGTAAGGTATCTATTCCTTCTTTTTTTATTAATAATTCTGTTCTTGAAAATTCTTCCATAATAATCACCTGTAAAAGTATACCATAAAATAAAAAAGGCTTCCGCCTTTTTTATAAACCTTTTTCAGTTAATTCACGTGCAACATCATCTTTGATTGTCACACCTGCTGCTTTTAACTCGGCAATCTTATCTGCAAATTGTGGTAAGTATTTTTCATGAGCAATCAATAATTCATTTAAAACATTAACCATTTTTTGTCCTGATACTGTTTGTGGATTTAAAATGAATGCTTGCATTAATAATCCATAATCTCCTGTTACAGCTGCTTCTTCAACACATAATTCCATGTTTTTCATGCATTGTAACCATCCTCTTTGAGCTGGTTGTAATGGTCCAAAGGCAATAGCTCTTGCCCCTGTTGAACCAATATATGCTGAAACTTCTACTGCACAGTCAGCTGGTAAATCTGGGACAGATCCATTATTTTTTGTTGTTACAACGATATGTGATAATTTATTTCCATAAATAGAAGCAATTGTTTCACAAGCTGCATCTGAATAATGTGCTCCTCCACGTTTTGCTAATTGTTCAGGTTTATGATCTAGATTTGGATCTTTATATAATTCAAATAATTCATGTTCTGTTTGTTGTACTTGTTGTCCACGAGTTCCTACTTTAGGGTCATTATATTCCTCTAAGCCATGAGCCAACATTTCTTCTTCACGATAATAATATCTATGATATCCACATGGAATCATATTCATTTGAAGTAATTGTTCTTTAAAGAATGGAATATCATGAATGTTTGCAGGAATTCCCATATCTTTTCCTTCATACATTGCTTCAATGATATCTTTAGTCACTTCTTTACCATTTTCATCATAAACTTTATGCCAATGGAAATGGTTTAATCCAGCAAATTTATAAGTTAATTGATCTAATGTTTTACCAATTGTTTTTGGTTCATCAAGCATTGCTCCAACTGGAACATTACATAAACCAACAACTTTATCCCATTTACCAAATCTCATAACTGCTTCTGTAACCATTCCTGATGGATTTGTAAAGTTAACAAGCCAAGCATCTGGGCATAATTCTTTCATATCTTCAACGATTGATAAGATAACTGGAATTGTTCTTAAAGCTTTAAACATACCTCCAGCACCATTTGTTTCTTGACCTAACATTCCATAGCTAAATGGAATTCTTTCGTCTTTAATACGGGCATTTAATAACCCAACTCTAAATTGAGTTGTAACGAAATCAGCATCTTTTAATGCTTCTCTACGATCTAATGTTAAATGAACTTTAACATCATAAGGAGATGCATCCCACATACGTTGTGCCATTTTACCAACGATTTCTAATTTTTCTTTTCCATCTTCAATATCAACAAGCCAAATTTCTTTGATTGGAAGTTCATCATATCTTTTAATAAATCCTTCCATTAATTCTGGTGTATAACTACTTCCTCCACCAATTGTTACAATTTTTACAGGTTTTTTACTCATTTCTATATCCTCCATTTTTTGACACATTCATTATAACATAGAGGTCTATACAAGAAAGCTTATTTCATTTTATGAAAAAAAATAGAAGCTCTCGCTTCTATTTTAAATTATCTAATACTTTATAGATTTC
>UQVG01000177.1 GCA_900544435.1 uncultured Erysipelotrichaceae bacterium
ATCATATATTGCATATATCCTGTGGTACAAATAAAACTTTTTATAGTTGTTATTATCCAATTTGTATCAAAAATCATAGAAAACACACTAATTCCTTGATTTTGATAAGTATCTCTTTGTGATAATTGATAACCTGGCATTGCATATTTTTCACCACAATCGTACATAGAATTCATTCCTAAAAAATCTCCATTATGGATCATTGCATTTCTAATAAAAAACCATCCACCAACAACTAAGGCAGCAATTGCTATTAGAAATCCTTTTTTTAAAAACTCATTAAATGTAAAATGTAATTTATAACTACTCATACAATATACAATAATACTACATAATATAAATCCATAAGCATTATAATAGGTTAATGCACATAATCCTATAGCAACACCTAAAAAAATACACCATTTACAATTCCAATTTGTTTTTATTCCCTTAATCCAACCATAAACAATAAGTGCTGTTGCAAATATTGAAAACGAATCATTATTTAAATAAAGAGATAAGTACATGAATTGTGGTAATAGTGAAACAAAAATAGCAAAAAGATATATTGTCATCTTATGATTAAATATTTCTTCACCAATTTTACAACATACAAAAAACGTAAGTGCCCCCGCAAGAACACTTGTTAGTCTTGCCGCAATCAATAAATGTACTGGAGTAGTTGTAAAGATAGAAGCTATTTTCATAAAGAAAAAACTAATTATTGAAGGAAGATAAGGTGTAAATCCATAAGAAAATCCCCATATTGCATTTAATATTTCTTTTTCATCACCTTTAGGTAAATATGAATGATTGTAAATAAATAAGGGGATATCATATCTCATATATTCATCTGGTGCTACATTCATACATAATTTTGTTGAACAATAAAATAAAAATAGAAAGAGAATCAATGTTCCTATAATATAAAATTTATTCTTATTTATCATTTGTTTTAATTGCGCCATTATTAATGTTCCTTTTTTAAATAAGTTATTGTTATATAAAAATAGCTGCTTATAAAAAGCAGATATTTTTATTATTTACTTGGATATTCAATACTAAATCCCCTAAAAATTCCATTTCTATTTTCATTACAGCAATCAAACATATATTTATATCCTGCATCGTCTGTATAATGGAATCTACCATCTGTCTCTTGTTCAGGATCTCCAAAAAGTTTTCTAACTTGTGCATATTTTACTTTATTGTTTAACGCTAATGTTCCTTGACGTGTTTCTACTTCAATACCTTTTGCTGCTTTATCATATTCTTCTTCAGCATATTCATCGTATTTAACTTCAATAAATGTTACAGATGCTTCAGCAACACTAATTGTTTTTTTAGTTGGATTTTCATATCTTAAATAGAAATGAGCTTCATCTCCACTATCTAATTCAACATTTAAATAGGCAGCCATTGATGAAATACCATTACCTTCTAATTCAACATCTTCTACTTTATCACCTGTATCATTTAATGTAACAGTTCCTACTTGTGATAAGTAATTTGCATATTCACCAACTGTTTCAGGAATAGCAATTTTTTTATCATCCATTGTAAAATATTTAATCATACCATCAAATTCTTGAAAATCACTTACATCTTTGATTTTAATACTGCTTGATGTAGTTGTTTTTTTATCACTCGAATCATTACTACATCCTACTAATGACATCGATAAAACAAATGTCATTAATACAGCCATTATTTTCTTTATCATAATTGTTCCTCCACGAAATTTTCATTTCTTTTCTTTATTACTATATAACAAATTACAATTATCTACAAATCTTTTTTTCTTAAGAACAAATTTTCATACTCAGATATAATTTTAGCCCAACTATAATCATTGTTTATTCTTTCTTTAGCTGCTTTTCCTAAAGTATCAATATAATCTTGATCAAATGTTTCAACATGTTCTATAAGATGTTTTAAATTATTCTTTTCTTTACCCCAATAAATACATGAATCTAAACCTACTTCTTGATTAAAGCCAACATTTAATAAAAGATTTAAAGAAGTAGAGCCTAAAGCTTCTAATAAAGATGGATTTGTTCCCCCTACTTCGTGACCATGTAAATAAGCAAAAGCATTCTTTCTTACACTTTTTAATAAAGCATCGTCATAAATCGTTCCTACAAACTTAATTCTTGAATCATTTTCAAAATGATACTTGTTATTTAAAATATGATACAACTTACTTTCTTGATATCCAGTAACAATCACTAAATCTTTTTTTGTATTTGAACTCATGAATTCTCTAATCATTGTTTCATAATTATTTTCAGGAACAAAACGTCCAACAATTAAATAATATTCATTTTTTGAAACCTCATGTTCCTTAGCCCATACTTCAAATTTTTCTTCATCACTGTTATCAACAACATCTGCTCCATAAGCGATAAATGTTGTTTTAGGTTGATATTTTTTATAATCTTCTTGAATATACTTTTCAATATTTTGTGAATCACAAACGACATAATCTGCATTTTTAATCATCAATCTTTCAGATAATTTCCAATATTGTCTAATAAACCAATTCCATTTAGCTCTTTTAAATTCATGACCGTCAGGATTAACAAAAACTTGAATATTTTTAGTATGAAACATTTTAACATATTTCTTTAAAAATGGACCAATACGACAAGCTAAAATATAAACAATCCCCTCTTCAATGTTATGATCAACAACATATTGATAAACTGCTTTTAAAGCTGCAATATCATAATAAACTGCTTTTGCTGGTCCAATATTAGGCACTTGTACTTTAAAACATCTTGCTTGATTATGTTCAAATTCTTCTTCATGATCAGACAAACAAGCTACATGATACTTAATATCATCACTGACCTTATACTTTGTTAAATATTCGACAAAGGTTTCAAAGCCACCATAATTAGCAGGTATTCCTTTACTCCCTATAATAAATACATTTTTCATATTTTACATACCTTTCCATAATAATTGATAGATTGTATTATATAAAAATAAATCTATATTTTTTATTGATGGAACTAATTTTCCTTGTTTTTTCATATCATATTTATATGTAATAGTTCTTTTCAATAAATCAACATTGACATTATGACAATATTCTTTTAATAAATCAACCATTTCCATGTTAGACTTATGCACTTGGTCTATACTTCCTGAAACATTTTCTCCAGTATACTTATGGGTATATAATACATCATAATTCACATTAAATTGACATTTATTTTCAATCATCAAAAGCCATAAAAAGTAATCATCTGCCGAATTAACAGACATGACATGCTTTGTCCAATATTCTGGTATACTTGTTTTTTTAATCAAACAATGACCTGGTGAAACAATTAAGTCTCTTACTTTAATAAAACCAATTTGTTTCTTTAAATAATCTTGTGATTTTTGATTTTTATAAATCAAACATTTCCCATTTTCTGATTCCATAATGCCATTAGCGATACATAAATCTGCATCTCCAATATGTTCTAATTGACTTTTAATAAAAAAATCACTAATTTCATCATCTTGATCTAAAAATAAAATATATTTACCTAACGCTTTTTTTAAACCGTTGATTCTTGTTTGATGAATTCCTTGATTCATTTCATTATTAATAATTCTAATTGGAAAATCATGTTGACTACCTACAATAATTTCTTCATCAGGATAATCATTAACAAAAATAACCTCTATTTCTTTTTGACTTTCTTGATAATTTTTCTCTATTTTATTTAATAAAGATTCTATATATCCATTTCCTTTATAAATAGGAATAATAACTGACACATCCATACTTTCACATCCTATATTCCATTAAAAATATCCACTAGATTTTGAGAAATATCATTTACATCATACGCTTTGGCCGTTTGATAAGCATGATCTTTAATCTCTTTTATTTGATGTTCATTCATTGATAAAATATCTTCTATTTTTTGATTTAAATCTTTACCATCTCTCGGTTTAAAGAAAAAACCATTTTCTTGATTTTTAATATAACTTGTTGGTCCTGCCATATTAGATGCAATAACTATACAACCACAAGCCATAGCTTCTAATCCAACCAATCCTAAACTATCGCTTTTACGATAGGTTGGAAAACAAAAGATATCAATAGCTGAATAAAATAACGCCAATTCTTTTTGAGTTTGCATTGGATATTTTTTTATCACGTTTTCTAAATGATATTCTTGAATAAGTGCATTCGCTTTTTCTTCATCTTCACCAACACCCACCATCACGATTTGATATTGTTCTACGTTTTCTAATAAACTAATAGCCTTTAAAAAGACTTCCCAACCTTTTCTTTTTTCATATCTTCCTATATAACCTATACATTTTTTATTTGGATCTAAATGCAATTTTTCTTTAGCGTTTTCTATTTCTTGAAAGACATCAAAATTAATACCTCCTGAAGGAAAAATCTTGATTTTATCTTCATTCAATCCATATTGTTCCATCATGACCTTTTGATAATAACTTGATGGTACAATACATAAATCTATTAGAGGTAATGTTGATTTAACTAAAGGAATAAACTTCTCATCATGTGCGTCTTCTGGAACAACGTCATTTCCATGAACATTTACAATAACCTTTATACTTGGTTTTAATTTCTTAATGATTTTAATCAATAGAGCACAATGTGAAATATAATGAGCATAAAGATAATCATAATGATGAAATAAACACAAAAAGATACTTTTTATATAAAAAATTAAATATCCACCTAATTTTCCTAACTTACTATCTTTCTTTTTTAAAGCTGATACATCTACTTGATATCCATTATTTTTCAAAATACTTGCTGTATTTTGAACAAACACACCATAATGTTTATATTTTTTTGATGGATACATATTTGATATTAATAATATTTTTTCCATACAATCACCTATTTAATAATGTTCA
>UQVG01000178.1 GCA_900544435.1 uncultured Erysipelotrichaceae bacterium
CATGTATTTCTTTTGATAGGTTATTAACGGGAAGTGATTTTATGAAAAGTTTATTAGAAGGTAATATCAATAAACAATTGATAGCTTTAGCTCTACCTTTGATTTTAGGAAATATTTTACAACAATTTTATAATACGGTAGATAGTTTTATTGCTGGACAATGGATTAGTCAAAATGCTTTTAGTGCTATTGGAACAGCGGGTAGTATGATGAATTTATTTATTTTTATGATCAATGGTTGTTGTAATGGTATAACGATTATTTTTTCTCAATATTATGGAGAAAGAAATGAATTAGGTATTAAAAAAGAGATGTTTATTTCTTTAGTGTTTGGTTTATGTTTTGTTTTTCTTTTATCTTTTATTGGATTATTGAATTTAACTACGTTTTTAAAGTTGATGTCGACACCACAAAGTATCTTTTTATTAGTTAAAAGGTATTTAACAATTATTATCTTATTTTTATTTATTACTTTTATTTATAATTGGAGTTCTTCTGTTTTAAGATCATTTGGGGATTCTAAAATGGCTTTATATGTATTAGGATTGTCTGTTTTTATTAATATTATTTTAGATATTATATTTGTAGTAATTTTTCATCAAGGTGTTCAAGCTCTTGCTTATGCTACAATTATTTCACAATTGATTTCATCACTTTGTTCAACTTATTATTTAATCAAAAGATACCCCTTTGTTTGTTTTAAACTTAATCAAATAACAAATATAAAACCTTTACTTAAAACAACAATCAATTATGGTTTAATTTCAGCATTACATCAATCAAGTCTTTATTTAGGTAAATTATTTATTCAAGGAGCAATCAATAGTGCTGGAATGAATATTGTAACGGCTTATGCCGTTACAACACGAATAGAAGGTCTTATTAATTCCTTTGGGGATAGTGGATGTGCAGCCATCTCTATTTTAGTAGGACAAAATTATGGAGCACATAATATAAAAAGAACAAAAGAAACTTTATTTAAAGGATTAAAATTAATGATTTCTTTAGTCATTGTTTTATCAATTATCATTGTATTACTTACTAAACCAATGACTTTATTATTTGTTGAAAAGAGTCAATATCAAGTGATTCATGAAACTTTTATCTATATGTTTGTTGTTTGTATCTTTTATGTTTTTTGTTTCATTGGAAATGTCTTTGTAGGCTTCTATCGAGGTATAGGACATGTAGATGTTCCTTTTAAAGGAACAACGATGCATGTGACTTTATTACGTGTTATTTTATCTTCTTATTCATCATCTTGGTTTAGTGGGTGTTGCTTTAGGTTGTGGTGTTGGCTGGATTTTTGTAAATCTCTACCAAGTTTATCAATATAGAAAACTGGATATTTTTAATAAATAGAATACAAGTTATTTAAGTGGTAGATTTTCTATCACTTTTTTATTGTGAAAATATGCAAATTTGCCTTTTTGAAATAATAGGTTGAAGTTATAATATAAATATGAAGATAGTGGGAAAGAGGGGATAATGTGGAAATAGCTATATGTGATGACGAGAGAAAAATTTGTCAATTATTACAAAATAAAATAGAGAAATATTATTTTTCACAAGATTTACCGTAAGCGCCAAATAAAATAGTGTATTTAAAAAAGGCGATTGAATTGATATAATAATCAATTTAGTCGGCTTTTATTTCAAATTCTTCTTTTATTTCTTCACTCCATGGTAAGAACCAATCCAATTTCTTTGGATTTTCAACCAGATCTTGTTGAGGTAAATAATCCAGAATGAATTCAATATAATCATATGGATTAAGTTTGTTGGCTTTAGCTGTTTCAATCAAGCTGAAGACTGCTGCACTTGCTTCAGCTCCTTTAGTAGAAGTTGAAAACAGCCAGTTCTTTCGACCAACTGTAAATGGTCTGATTGTACGTTCATCTAATGAATTTGTCATAGGTACAAGACCATCTTCTAAAAATGAACGCAGTCCTGCCTCGTAATTCAAGGCATATTGTATAGCTTTTCCTGTCTTAGAAGCTGTTAACACCTTGTTTTGGTTATCTTTGCACCATAAAAAGAAGTCATCAACTAACGGCTTTGACCTTTCTTGGCGTACTTTTACCTTTTTATCAGGTGATAATGTTTCGATTTGTTTTTCTATCGCAAACAGTTTAGCTATTTTTTCAACGGCTGTATTTGCGAGTGTATCTGATGCATTCTTCATATCTACAGGCAATGCTTCATAGAACTTCCTTCTGGCATGCGCCCAACAGTAGGCATTGGTCACACCATCTATATGGTTATATCCATAATAGCCATCAGTGATGATAGTACCATCAAACCCTTTAAGAAATTCTTGAGGGTTGGTTGCTTTTCTGTCAGGTCTGTAATCAAATATCTTAACAGGTTGTTTACTTTCTTTGATACTTGAATATACCCACATGTATGATTTGGAAGTAGCCTTCTTGCCTGGCTCATTCAATACCTGAACTGGCGTTTCATCGCAATGTATATGTGATTCTTCCATCATCAGTTCGTACATCCTGTTTACCAATGGAATGAAATATTCCTTGGCGGCAATGATTATCCAGTTTGCCATTGTCGTTCTTGAAAGTTCCATTCCTAATCGTTTCCATTCTGATTCCTGTCTGTATAAAGGCATATGATTTACATATTTATCGATAATCACTTGTGACAGTACACTTGGCGATGTATATGAATGTGGAACTACTGGTTGAGGTGTTCCTGCTTTAAGCATTACTGCCTTTCCTTTTTTTCTACAGTTACGACATTCATATGTTTTTCGATAAATATCTTTTACATAGAGTTTGGCAGGTTCATAAATAACTTCATGTCTTACAAACTCTTCACCCACATAAGATAGTTTAGAGCCACATTCATCACATACCCTGTCTTTTTCATCAATATCATAAACTTTTTTTACATGTTTAAGATTGTCTAATTTGATATCAATTTTCCCTTTTTGTTTCTTTTTGGCTCTGGTATATGAGATATCTTCAAGCAGTTCAGGTTCACATTCATTTTCTGTTTCATCAAAAAGAGAAAGCTGATCCATAGAATGTGCTATCTTTTCACTCTTGGTACCAAACAGCTTTCTCTTTAAATAGGCATTTTCTTCACGCAAAAGTTCATTGTTGTTTTTTAAGTATTCATTTTCAGCTTTCAAACTGTCAATCGTACTGTTCAAAGATGCAATTGTAGCTTTCAATTCTTCAATAGAATGTGACAGATTAGCCATTACCAAAGCTAAATTTTCAACTGTATCAGCCATCAAAAGCACCTCCATTTCATACATCCATTATACCATAAACAGGCATATCTTCCTATGAAATCAAGGCTTTACAGTACAACTTGTGGATAACTTTTCTGAATGGTTTTGGGCTGTACGATAGAGAGTCCTTCAAGCAGCCATCTAAACTGTTGATGGGTTATTTCTCGTGCTTCAGATTCATCTCTTGGCCATTTGAATTTACCATTTTCAAGTCTTTTATAAAGTAATACAAAACCATCACCTTCCCAGTACAGAGCCTTCATGGTTCTTGTATTTCTACCACAAAACAGAAACACAGAATTGGAAAATGGATCAAGCTTGAAGTTCTGTTGAACGATAGCTGAAAGACCATCGATCTGTTTGCGCATATCTGTATAGCCAACAGCTATATAGATATGTTCTGCTTTTGAAATATCACCAATCATAACAGCGACTTCAAAAGAGGCTCAATACTTTGGTAAGGCGTATCTGAATCAAGTTCAATTTTAATGCTTCCCTTGATAATGATAATCTTTTCATTATTGTGAGGTTGCTTTTCAACAGAAACAAAGGACACTTCATTCTTGTAGTTGTTTTCATTTATCTGATCACATAAAATATTTCTGATTTTTTGTTGATAATTATAATAAGTCGACAGCTTGATATTGTTTTTGTCACAGAAATCTTTGACAGATAAACCACTTTCCTTGCATTCTTTGATTTTAAAATACCAAAATTTATATTTTTCATTTTCGGTAAGTTCCTGTACTGTCATATAGTCTCTCTTCCTTTCCATATAGTTTTTGGAGAATATAAAAACTACAATATAGTTTATGGAGTCTCCACATTCTATATTGTAGTTCTTAAAATTCTATATTTTTATCCACTATTTTATTTGGCGCTTACGATTTACCTTTTAATATTTATATATATGAAGATGGAAATAGTTTATTAGAGTCAAATTTAAATAAAATAGATGTTCTTTTTTTAGATATTGACATGCCTGGTAAAAATGGAATGGAAATAGCTCATGAATTAAGAAATTATAATAAAGATCTTTTGATTGTTTTTTTAACGGCTTATAGTGAATATGTTTTTGAAAGTTTTAAAGTAGATACTTTTAGATATTTGTTAAAACCTTTAGATGATCAAGAATTAGTGGAAGTATTAGATGCAGCTTTAGATAGGATACAAATAGATAAAGATGAATATTTTAATTTTCATTTTCAAGGAGAAATATATAGTATGCGTTATAAAGATATTATTTATATTGAGGGAATGAAGGATAAAATATGGATTCATTGTACAAATGATACTTATCGTTGGCGAGGGACTCTTAAGAATTTACAAGAGTTACTGAAAGAAAAAGGATTTTTCCAAGTACATAGAAGTTATATTATTAATATGGATAAGATTCAAAGATATAATTCAAAGATTATTTATTTAGAAGGTAATGAAGAAGTTCCTATTAGTAGATATAAATTAGATGCATTTAAAGAAGAATATATTAGATTTTGGAGTAAAGTTTTATGAAAGATATTCTATTCTTTTTAATATGTATTTCCACTTCATAGTGTTTTCCCTTCATCTCCTTTTCCTAGAACCTGTTTGAAAAAGTATTTCCGCAAGCTCCCGCAAATTGTGGTG
>UQVG01000179.1 GCA_900544435.1 uncultured Erysipelotrichaceae bacterium
TAGAAATGAAAACAACGCCACTGTATTTAAAAAATATTATTTCAGATATGAGCTTTGAAAAGATTTATGAATTGAATAAAAAAGAAGATGTTGAAGAAGTCAATATTGATCAAATGTCAATATTTGAATTTATAGGAGATGCTAATGATTCGAGAATATAAAATGTATAAAATAACTTATTTATTAATGGCAATGAGTATTATTGTGTATATATACACTTCTTTAAAATACGGTTTATCTATGTCTGCTATGCAAGGAATACAAACAGGAGGCTTTAATCCTTTATATGTTTACTATTACCATGAATATTATAGACTTATTACAGCAAATTTTATTCATTTTGGATTGATGCATATTTTTTGTAATGTTTATTCTTTATATAATTTAGGCACATTAATGGAAAGAATATTAAAAGAAAAGAAATATGCGATAGTTATTGTTGTTTCAATGATTTCAACAACACTATTTTCATATATTTTGTTTTTATTTTTTAATATTGGTACAAGCAGTGTAATGGGTGGTATTTCTGGCATTATTTTTGGATTAATTGGATCGCTTTTAGCGTTGTCGATAATGTATGGAGATATTTACAGTTATTTATTTAAACAAATAGCAACAAGTGTTTTATTGATGCTTTTTATTTCGGTGGCTGTTCCTTCTATTTCCCTTACAGGACATTTAGGAGGATTAATAGGTGGTTTTATAGCAACTGTCATTTTAGAAAAAGTAACTACAAAAAAAGAAAAAATAATAAATTAGGAGAGAATGATGAATTTTCAAGAGAAATATACTGAGTATAAACAAAGACAAGAAGCTAAAAAATTTTTTAATCAAAATAATGATTATCATTTATCAACGATTGATTATATAAAAATAATTGTTATAGGTACAGTAATTGCAATGTTTTCAACAATTGTTTTTGAACTGATTGGTTTACAAATTGGATGGAGCTTTTCCTTTTTTAATATTCTAACGGGTTATTTTACAGGAAGCATTGTTTTAAAAATAGCAAAATATGGAAGTCAAAAGGTTGGTATTGCTTCGATTATATGTTATGTGTTGGGTACGTTTTTTGCTCCTGCGGTAATGTATTATGTTTTTTGGCGTCAAATGTTATCTATATCAATGTGTTTTCAAATAGCTATGGCACAATATGGGGATTTGATTTCTATATTATTTATAGTTGTTGGTGCAATTACTGCTTATGAAACAAGTAAAAATTAATAGGACTAAATGTCCTATTTTTATTTTTTGATAGAAATAGTAAGCGAATTCATGAATTCGTGTAGTCAAAATGCTTGGAAAGTAGTATAATAATATAAGCAAAAGGAGGAATTTTTTAATTATGGCTAAGAAATATTTGTCAATGGATGGTAACCAAGCTGCTGCTCATGTTGCGTATGCATTTTCTGAAGTAGCAAGTATCTATCCTATCACACCTTCATCTCCAATGGCTGAACATGCTGAAGCATGGGCTGCAAATGGTATGAAGAATATCTTTGGATCTCCTGTAAATGTAATTGAAATGCAATCAGAAGCAGGTGCTGCTGGTGCGGTTCATGGGGCTTTACAAGGCGGAGCTTTAGCAACTACATTTACTGCATCTCAAGGATTATTACTAATGATCCCAAACTTGTATAAAATTGTTGGTGAAAATTTACCTGGTGTATTCCATGTTGCTGCACGTGCTTTAGCAACTCGTTCACTTAATATCTTTGGTGATCACCAAGATGTGTATGCTTGTCGTCAAACAGGTATTCCAATGATTTGTTCTCATTCAGTACAAGAAGTTATGGATTTAGGGGGAGTTGCTCATTTAACAGCAATTAAAGGATCTGTTCCAGTAATGCATTTCTTTGATGGATTTAGAACATCTCATGAAATTCAAAAAGTAGAAGTGATGGATTATGATGTATTAGAAAGCTTATTAGATAAAGAAGCTTTAGCAAAATTTAAAGCAAATGCATTGAATCCTCATACTAATCCAATCGAACGTGGTGGGGCTGAAAATGATGATATCTACTTCCAAGGTAGAGAAGCCCAAAATAAACATATTGATGCAGTTGTGGAAATTGCTGCTGACTATATGAAAAAAATATCAGAAGTAACAGGTAGAGAATATGCACCATTTACTTATTATGGTGATCCTAATGCTGATAGAGTTATTATTGCAATGGGTTCTGTTACTGAAACAATTAAAGATACAATTGATGAAATGGCTAAATCAGGTGAAAAAGTTGGTTTAGTAAAAGTTCATTTATATCGTCCATTCTCAGCAAAATACTTATTAAAAGCATTACCTGCTTCAGCTAAGAAAATTGCGGTTTTAGATCGTACAAAAGAACCAGGTTCTGCTGGTGAACCATTATACTTAGATGTATGTAGTGTTGTTAAAAATGCTGAAGTTTTAATTGGTGGACGTTATGGAATGGGTTCTAAAGATACAAATCCTGCACAAATTAAAGCTGTTTATGATCATTTAAATTCTGATAATCCATTTAATAGTTTTACTATTGGTATTGTTGATGATGTTACTCATTTATCATTACCAACTGAAGAATTCAATGTAACAGGTGATTATACAGAATGTCTATTCTATGGTTTAGGATCAGATGGTACTGTATCAGCTAATAAATCATCTATTAAAATTATTGGAGATCATACAGATTTATATTCTCAAGCTTACTTTGCTTATGATAGTAAAAAAGCAGGTGGAACAACTCGTTCTAACTTAAGATTTGGGGCTTCACCAATTCGTGCTACATATTATGTAAATAATGCAGACTTTATCTCATGTTCATTAGATAACTATGTATTAAAATATGATATGTTGAAAAACTTAAAGAAAAATGGATCATTCTTATTAAATACAGAATTTTCTAAAGAAGAAATTGCTGATTATTTACCAAATAGAGTGAAAAAACAATTAGCTACAAAGAATGCTAAATTCTATATTATTAATGCGAATAAGATTGCTATGGAAATTGGTATGGGACGTCGTACAAATACTATTTTACAATCTGCATTCTTTGCATTAAATCCACAAATTTTACCAATTGATAAAGCGGTAGAATATATGAAAGAAATGGCTAAAAAATCATACAGTAAAAAAGGTGATGCCATTGTTCAATTAAACTACAAAGCAATTGATGCAGGTAAAGATGCAATTGAAGAAGTAACAGTAGATCCAAAATGGGCTGATTTAGAAATTCAAGAAACTAAAAAATTAACAGGTGATGATCATTTTGATAATTTCGTTTCTGTAATCAATGCTTTAGATGGTAATGATTTACCAGTTTCAGCATTCATGGATAAATTAGATGGTTCTATGAAATCTGGAATGGCCTATATGGAAAAACGTGGAATTGCAACAATGGTTCCTCAATGGAATAAAGATGACTGTATCCAATGTAACAACTGTGTTATGGTTTGTCCTCATGCTACAATTCGTGCGTTCTTAATGACTGATGAAGAAATTGCTAATGCACCAGAAGATATCTCTAATGATGTTTTAAAACCTATGGGTAAAGGTGTTGACGGATTATCTTATAGAATTCAAGTTTCACCAGATAACTGTGTTGGATGCGGTTTATGTGTTGAACAATGTTTAGGAAATAAAAAAGGTGAAGCATTAAAAATGGTTAATGTTCATGAAGAATTAGAACATGCTCCATTAGCTGACTACATTTATAAAGAAGTAGAATATCGTGATGATAAATATCCTACAACTACTGTAAAAGGTGTTGGATTCAAGAGACCATACTTTGAAGTGTCTGGTGCTTGTCCAGGATGTGGGGAAACTCCATATTACAGATTAGCAACTCAATTATTTGGATCAGATATGATGATTGCAAATGCAACTGGATGTAGTTCAATTTATTCTGGTTCTACACCATCTACACCATTTACAACTGATAAAAATGGTCAAGGTCCTGCATGGTGTAACTCATTATTTGAAGATAATGCTGAATTTGGTTATGGTATGAAACTTGCTCAAAACTATAATGAAGCTCATATGATTCAAGTAATGGAAGAAGCTAAAGATGCTTGTGAACCTGAATTAAAAGAAACAATTGAAAAATACTTATCTGTAAAAGGACAAAGAAGTGAAGAAAAAGCAATTGTTCCAGAATTATTAAAATTAGTAGAAGCCTCTTCAAATGAAGCAATTAAAGAAGTTTTAGATAATAAGGGTAACTTAGTTTCTAAATCTCAATGGATTGTTGGTGGAGATGGATGGGCTTATGATATCGGTTATGGTGGATTAGACCATGTTATTGCTAATAATGAAAATGTTAACATTTTAGTATTAGATACTGAAGTATATTCAAATACAGGTGGACAATCTTCTAAATCATCTCAAGCTGGTTCTATCGCTAAGTTTACTGCTGGTGGTAAGACAGGAGCTAAGAAAGATTTAGCACAAATCGCTATGGCTTATGGTCATGTTTATGTTGCTCAAGTTGCTATGGGTGCAAATCCAGCACAAACAATTAAAGCAATGAAAGAAGCTGAAAGCTATAATGGACCATCATTAATCATCGCCTATGCTCCATGTCAAGCACATGGTATTAAAGGTGGTTTAGCAAATCATCAAGCTGAACAAAAACGTGCAATTGATTGTGGATATTTCAACTTATTAAGATATGATCCAAGATTAGAAGAACAAGGAAAGAATCCATTACAATTAGATTCTAAAACTCCAAACTTTGATGGATTTAAAGATTACTTATTAGGTGAAAACAGATTCTCACAATTATTAAAAGTTAATCCAGAACATGCTGAACAATTAATGGCTAAATGTCAAGCTGATGCTCAAAAACGTCGTGCTCGTCTAGAAAAAATGGCTCAATAATAAAAATTAGAATCCATTTGGAA
>UQVG01000180.1 GCA_900544435.1 uncultured Erysipelotrichaceae bacterium
GAATGTGTAAATAGTTTCATTTATTCATAAAACAATATATAATATTTATACAAAAGAAAGAAGAGGAAATTAAAATGGCAGTAACTAAAAGAGAAGATAGAAAATTTAAATTTGAAACATTACAATTACATGTAGGACAAGAACAACCAGATCCAGCAACAGATGCAAGAGCAGTACCTATTTACCAAACAACATCTTATGTATTTAAAAATAGTGCACATGCTGCAGCACGTTTTGGATTAGCAGATGCAGGGAACATCTATGGACGTTTAACAAACTCTACACAAGGTGTATTTGAAGATCGTATTGCCGCTTTAGAAGGTGGGGTAGCAGGTTTAGCTGTTGCTTCTGGAGCAGCTGCAATCGCTTATACTATTCAAGCTTTAGCAGGACAAGGTGAACATATCGTTGCTCAAAAAACAATTTATGGGGGAACTTCTAACTTATTAGCACATACATTTACTCAATATGGAATTACAACTACTTTCGTAGATGCTCATAATTTACAAGAAGTTGAAGATGCAATTCAAGAAAATACAAAAGCTATTTATTTAGAAACTTTAGGAAATCCTAATAGTGATATTCCTGATATTGATGCAATTAGCGCAATCGCTAAAAAACATGGATTACCAGTTGTTGTTGATAACACATTTGGTACACCATATCTATTTAGACCAATTGAACATGGTGCTGATATCGTTGTTCATAGTGCTACTAAATTTATTGGTGGTCATGGTACAAGTTTAGGTGGTGTCATCGTTGATGGTGGTACTTATGATTGGGCTAAGAGTGGACGTTATCCATGGATCAGTGAACCTAACCCAAGTTATCATGGAGTGAAATTTACTGAAGCTGCAGGACCAGCTGCTTTCGTTACTTATATTAGAGCAATCTTATTAAGAGATACAGGAGCTACAATTTCTCCATTCAATGCATTCTTATTATTACAAGGTACAGAAACATTATCTTTAAGAATTGATCGTCATAATGAAAATACTAAAAAGGTTGTTGAATTCTTACAACAACATCCAGCAGTAGAAAAAGTAAATCATCCTTCATTACCAGATCATCCAGATCATGCTTTATATGAAAAATATTTCCCAAATGGTGGAGGGTCAATCTTTACTTTCAATATTAAAGGTGGCGTAGAAGAAGCTCATAAATTTATTGATAATTTACAAGTCTTCTCATTACTTGCTAATGTCGCTGATGTTAAATCATTAGTTATTCATCCAGCAACAACTACACATTCACAATTAACAGAAGAAGAATTAGCTGATGTTGGAATTCAACCTAATACAATTCGTTTATCAATTGGTACAGAACATATTGATGATATCTTATTTGATTTAAAAGAAGCTTTAGATCAAATTTAAAAACTTGGCATTTGCCAAGTTTTTTTATTCTGTTTCAGTTGTTGAATCTGAATTTGTATTTTCATTTGATGAAGAATCATCAGTTGTATTTTGTGATGAATCACTTTCATCACTATTTGTTGTATTATCACTTGATGTACTTTCTTCATTTTTAGATGAAGAAGATTCTTCTTGTTGGGTTTCCTTTTTTGTAGATGTTGATTCATCCGTCTTTGTTTTATTTTGTTGATCTACTTGTTTTTCTAATTGATTAATTTGTTTTTGTTGATCTTGATAATGTTCATATGCAAAATACCCACCAACTCCTGCACCAGCAATTAAAAGTAAAATAAGTAACGTGATAAAGAAAGTAGAAACTTTAGAACGTCCATTTTTTTTCTTTTTTACTTTCGTTTTTGTCTTTTTTCTTGTTACCTTTTTTGTTTTAGGTCTTTTTTTATTTTTGCTTTTTGTATAGGAATAATCAGTATTATCATAGTATTCTTTTTCTAAATCATCTTGTTGATCATCGTTTTCATCTATATTTTCTTCTTCATCATTGAATTTAAATCTTTCAGCCATATTTATCACCTCGCTATCATTTTATATATCAATATGAATTGAATTTGAACTTTTTATGTGAATTATTCGAAAATATTTGACTTTAGATATGAATTTTGTTTTTATAAATAGAGAAAGTGAGGAAAAAAGATGGATAATTTGGAATATTTAAAAGAAGTAGAGAAGAGTATTCAAAAAAAATATAAGAAAAAATTATGGAGACCTTTTTGCAAGGCAATTAATCAATATGAATTAGTAAAACCTGGAGATAAAATTGCTGTATGTATTTCTGGTGGAAAAGATTCTATGTTGATGGCTAAACTCTTTCAAGAATTAAAAAGACATAATAAATTTGAATTTGAACTTGTTTTTATGGTGATGGATCCTGGATATAATAAAGTAAATAGACAAATGATCATAGATAATTCAAAAAAATTAAATATTCCAATTCAAATATTTGATTCACAAATATTTGATTCTGTTTTTAATATAGAAAAATCTCCTTGTTATTTATGTGCGAGAATGAGAAGGGGACATTTATATGCTAAGGCAAAGGAATTAGGATGTAATAAGATTGCTTTGGGACATCACTATGATGATGTTATTGAAACTATTTTAATGGGTATGCTTTATGGAGCACAAATTCAAACAATGATGCCTAAACTTCATAGTTTGAATTTTGAAGGAATGGAACTTATTAGACCGATGTATCTTATTCGTGAAGATGATATTAAAGCATGGAGAGATGAACATGAATTAACATTTTTACAATGTGCATGTAAATTTACTGAAGAAAATCAAGATGCTCATGATGAAGAAAATGCTTCTAAACGTTTAGAAATTAAACAATTAATTAAGGATTTAAAGAAAGTAAATCCTTTTGTTGAAGGAAATATTTTTAAAAGTGTAGAAAATGTAAACTTAAAAACAATTATTGCTTATAAGGATGATGAAGGAAAACATCTGTTTTTAGAACATTATGATGATTAATCGTGTAGAAATACACGATTTTTAAATAAAAAAACATATCAATGATATGTTTATTAGATAATATATTCAATTTGATATCCATGTAAATCAGCAAGATCTTCTAAAGTATAGGATTCTAAATAATCAGTAATAACTTTATTTAGTCCTTTATAAAAAGGAAGAGTTAAACATTCACTATAACGAGGACATTGATTAGGTTCAGTTTCTAAACAGGCAACACAAGCGATTGGACCTTCAACAGCAACTAAAATGTCTTTTGCTGTATATTTATCCATATCTCTTGTAAGAGAATATCCACCTTGGGCACCTCTAACGCTTTTAATAAGTCCTGCACGAATTAAAGGAGTAGCTATTTGTTCAAGATATTTGATAGAAATCTCTTGTCTTTTAGCAACATCTTTAAGTGATATATTTCCTTGTTCTTTATTTTGGGCTAAATCAATCATTAATCTTAGAGCATAACGCCCTCTTGTTGATATTTTCATATGACCACCTCTTGTCTATTATAACATCTTTTTTAGATAATTCCTAGAGAAATTATATGAATTAAATAAAAAGAAAAAAGACCAAAGTCTTTATTCTTGTTCAATAAATGTATTGTAGATAGCACGAATTGCTTCATTAAAGTGAATGTTTTTAACACCAACAATGATATTTAATTCTGAAGAACCTTGATCAATCATTTTAACATTGATTTTTTTATTAGCTAAAGCTGTAAAAACTTTTGCTGCAACTCCACGACCATCTTTCATACCACGACCAACGATAGCAATTAAAGCAAGGTCAGACTCAAGTTCAATTGAATCAGGTTCAACGGCACGATGTAAGTTAGCTAAAATTTCTTGTTCATGTTCAATGAATGAATTTAATTCAACAATTACGTTCATTGTATCAATACCAGAAGGTGTATGTTCATAAGATAGACCAGCTTCTTCAATAACTTGTAAAACTTTTCTACCAAAACCAATTTCATCATTCATCATATCTTTTTCAATCATAATTGTCGCAAAACCTTGTTTACCAGAAATACCAGTAATAATATGATCTGGTTTATGCACAGTACTTTCAACGATTAAAGTTCCAGCATCTTCAGGTTTATTTGTATTTTTGATTACAATAGGAATCCCTTGAGAACGAATAGGGAAAACAGCATTTTCGTGTAAAACACTTGCTCCCATGTAAGAAAGTTCACGTAATTCTTTATAAGTGATTGTTCCAATTACTTCTGGATTTTTAACGATACGTGGATCAGCAACTAAGAAACCTGAAACATCTGTCCAGTTTTCATAAAGTTTTACTTGTCCACATTTGGCTACGATTGAACCAGTAACATCACTTCCTCCACGAGAGAAAGTTCTAATTTTTGTAGGATCTTCGCTACATGAACCATAGAATCCAGGAATAACACAATTTTCTACTTCACTTAATTTTTTAGATAAAACAGGATCTGTTTTTTTATCATCGTAATTTCCATGTTCATCAATAAAGATACATGTTGCAGGATCAACAAATTCGAATCCTAAATAATTCGCAAGTAAGATACCATTTAAATATTCCCCACGACTTGCTGCGTATTCTTCACTGATTTGATCTTGGAAATTTTTCTTAATAACTTCAAATTCTTCAGTAAGATCAACTGTTAAATTAAGTTCATCGATAATACTTTGATAACGATCTTTGATTGTATCAAAAGTACATTCAAATTCTTGTTCGCTTTCAGCGTTATATGCTTTATATAATAAGTCAGTAACTTTAATATCATCTTTAAAACGTTTACCAGGCGCTGAAGGTACAACAAAACGACGATCTGGGTCACTTTTGATAATGTTTCCAACTTTTTTAAATTGATGAGCATCTGCAAGAGATGAACCACCAAATTTGACGATTTTCACCATAATAATTCTCCCCTCATATTAATGATAATAAAATATCACTTTTTTCAAGTATATTCAATATTT
>UQVG01000181.1 GCA_900544435.1 uncultured Erysipelotrichaceae bacterium
ACTTTTTGTAAGTATTAGTTTATATATATTAACTTTAACAATTACATTGATTTTTAGGCATATATTACCAACAAATATACTATTTATTTGTTTTGTTTATATTTTACCGATGTTGATGATGTGGTTTATAGCTTATTATAAAGAAGGGAGAAGTGTTTTAACATGGAAACAATTATAAAAACAGAATTACTAACAAAAATCTATAATCCTTTAAGTTTAAATCCTAAATTAGCATTAGATCAAGTTTCTTTAGATATTAAAGAAGGGGAATTTATTGCAATTATGGGTAAAAGTGGTTCAGGGAAAACAACATTGCTTAATATTTTATCAACAATTGATGATTTAACAAAAGGTAAACTTTTTATTTATGGTAAAAATATTTATGAAATGTCTGAAACTGAAAAAGCTCATTTTAGAAAAGAAAATATTGGATTTATTTTTCAAAGTTTTAATTTATTAGATACTTTGACAGTTCAAGAAAATATTACGTTACCACTAAAACTCGCAGGTAAAAAAATAGATGAAGAAGATTTTAAAGGTATCATTAAGGATTTAGAAATCGATGATCTTTTAGATAAATATCCTTTTGAATGTTCAGGAGGACAAAGTCAAAGAATTTCTGTTGCAAGAACACTTGTTATGCATCCAAAGATTATTTTTGCTGATGAACCTACAGGCAATTTAGATGGTGTTCGTTCTAAACAATTGATGCAATATTTAGAAAAGGTCAACAAGGAAAAGAATATTACAGTTATTACGGTTACTCATGATCCTTTAGATGCGGCTTATTCATCTCAAATGTATTATATTGAAGATGGTAAAATAAAAAATCATTTATTAAAAAAGAATAATTCATTTGATACTTATTTTAATAAGATTGTTAAGATATCAATGGAATTATAGAATATTAAAAAGAGCAGATGCTCTTTTTAATATGATCTGCTTTTCTTCCAATAAAGTTGGATATCTTCTAATTCTTCATAATTGATTCTTAAAATATGATCTTTCATATGTTGGATAAATTCATCACGTAAGTGAGGACTGCTAAAATAGAAGGGTCTACCTTGAATGTGATCAGTATCTAAAATTTCTATTAACATTTTAGAATATTCTACTTTGTAGACTTTTTTAGGATAATTATTTTGATCACAATGAGACATGTCTTTAAAATATAATGTATTTTCCATATTGTTCACCTCTTGTTATTATTGTAGCAATTCGTTTATTTTTTTGATGAACAGAAAAATAATTAAACTGCAAATATTTGGTGTTAAAATAGAATAACTAATAATAAAAATTTATTGATGATAAAAATAGAATATTGGTTTTAAATCAAATTGTGTGATTTTTTAGACATTTTATGGGTAAATGTCTAAAAATAAGAACAATAAATTAAAATATATAGCTTTTATCGACATAATACGATATAATTGTTTATTGTGAAGTACAATATTTGTATTTTATAAAAGAATAAACGGCCTTAAGTTATTCAAAAAATACGGAGGTAAAATCATGGAAGATTCAAAAAAAATCAAGTGGTATGGTTTAGCTTTCATGGCGTTTTCTACTGTTTGGGGATTTGGAAACGTTTTAAATGGCTTTATCTACTTTAATGGTATCCAAGTTATTTTTAGTTGGATATTAATGTTTGCACTTTACTTTGTACCTTACGCATTAATGGTAGGGGAATTAGGGTCTGCATTTAAAAATTCTGGTGGAGGAGTAAGTTCTTGGGTTCATGAAACATTTGGTCCTAAACTTGCTTACTATGCTGGATGGACATACTGGGCATGTCACGTTACTTATATTGCAAGTAAAGGTAGTGGAGGTTTAAAAGCATTAAGTTGGGCAGTTTTTAGAAATGCTGAATTTTATGACTCACTTCCAACATTATATGTACAACTTGCTACACTTGCAGTATTCTTATTTTTCTGCTGGTTTGCTAGTAGAGGGTTAAATCCACTTAAAAAGTTAGCAACACTTGCAGGAACAAGTATGTTCGTAATGTCAATTTTATATATCTTAATGATGTTTGCTGCTCCAGCAATTAATCCAAATGGTGGATATTTATCATTAGATTTTAGCTTTGACAAAATCGTTCCACAATTTAATGTAAATTACTTTACATCACTTTCTATTTTAGTTTTTGCTGTTGGTGGATGTGAAAAAATTTCACCTTATGTAAATAAAGTAGAAAATCCTTCGAAAGGATTCCCAAAAGGGATGATTGCACTAGCAATCATGGTTATGGTATGTGCTATTTTAGGAACAATTGCAATGGGTATGATGTTTGATCCAAGTGTTATTAATGGTTCTGCTGAATCATTCAACTCATATGTTTCAAATGGTTCATATTGGTCATTCCAAAAATTAGGTCAATACTATCATATGGGTGATGCATTATTAATTATTTACGCATTATGTAATATGATTGGTCAATTCTCAACATTAGTAATAAGTATTGACGCCCCACTTAGAATGTTATTAGATAATGAAGATGCAAGACAATTCATTCCATCTAAATTATTAAAACAAAATAAATATGGTGCTTATGTCAATGGTATTAAAATGGTTGTTGTTTTATCAGGAAGTATTATTTTAATTCAAATTCTTGGTGGTAGTGGTGCTGCCGGAGTATTAGCACAATTAAACAAATTAAATTCTGTATGTATGCCAATGCGTTATCTTTGGGTATTCTTAGCTTATATTGGTTTAAGAAAAGCTTATGAAAAATTCCCAGCTGATTATCGTTTTGTTAAGAGTCAACCAGTTGCTTTATTCTTTGGTGGTTGGTGTTTCTTTGTAACAGCTGCATGTTGTATCATGGGTGTTTACTCAACTGATTTATTTACTTTAGCTTTAAATATTATTACTCCTATTGTTTTAACTTCATTAGGATTAATTTTACCAGCTATTGCTAAAAGAGAAAAAGCTAACGCTATTACAGAATAATTGTGATAAAATATAGAAGAGGTGTTAGAAATGTATAGGGAAATATCAAAAGAATTATTAGACTTTTTACAAAAAAGTCCAACAGCATTTCATGCTGTAGAAAATATTAAAGAAGAATTAAATAAAGAGGGATTTGTTGAATTATTAGAGGGAAAACCTTGGAAAATGAATCCAGGTGGAAAATATTATGTAACACGTAATAATTCAAGTATTATTGCTTTAAAGGTCGGAAGCAATTTAGAAAATTATAGTTTTAATGTTGCTGCTTCACATAGTGATTGCCCAACTTTTAAATTAAAAGAAAATGCTGAATTAGAAGTGAAGGGTAAATACACACAATTAAATACAGAAGGTTATGGAGGAATGATTTGTTCAACTTGGTTTGATAAACCATTATCTATTGCCGGACGTTTATTAGTTAAAGATGGAAATGAATTAAAAACACAATTAATTAATATTGATCGTGATTTAGTTTTAATTCCAAATATGGCAATTCATATGAACAGAGCTGTTAATGATGGTTATGCATATAATAAACAAATTGATATGTTACCATTATTTGGTGGGGCTGATTGTAAACCTGGTGACTTTATGAAATTAGTTGCTAAAGAAGCAAATGTAAATGTTGAAGATATTTATGGTAGTGATTTATATCTTTATAATCGTACTGCACCATCTATTTGGGGAGCAAACGATGAATTTATTTCAAGTCAACATTTAGATGATTTACAATGTGCATTTACTTCATTAAAAGGATTCTTAGCTGGTGGAAATGATCAATCAATTGATGTTTTAGCTTGCTTTGATAATGAAGAAGTGGGTTCAGGAACAAAACAAGGAGCTGCTTCAACACTTTTATATGACGTATTAAAACGTGCTAATAGTGCACTTGGAAAAACAGAAGAAGATTTCTATTGTGCAATTGCATCAAGCTTCATGCTATCAGCAGATAATGCACATGCAGTTCATCCACATCATCCACAAAAAACAGATGCTACAAACTGTGTTTATATGAATGAAGGAATTGTTGTAAAATCTCATGCAGGTCAAAAATATACAAGTGATGCGGTAAGTGTTGCGGTGTTTAAAGACTTATGCAAAAAAGCTAATGTACCAGTACAATTCTTCGCAAATCGTTCTGATGAAGCTGGAGGAAGTACTTTAGGAAATATTGCCATGGCACAAGTTTCTATGAACAGTGTAGATATTGGTTTACCACAACTTGCAATGCACTCTACATATGAAACAGCTGGTATCAAAGATACTTATTATATGATTCAAGTCATGACAGAGTTCTTTAATAGTCACATTAGCGAAGTAAATAGTCATTCGTTAAAGGTAGATTAAGATGAAAGAAAAGAAGTACGATTTATATTTTGAAAATAGTGTTAAAGTAAAAAGTTTGAATGATGATTATTTTAAAAGTTATCAAGAAATTGAAAAAGCATTGTTTAAGAAACAAAAGGATGTTTTAAAAACTAATGTTTTGCTTTCTGAAATTCTTGATCAAATGAAAGATTTTCAAGAAAAAGGGAAAAGTGTTTCACAAATGCTTTCTAAAGGTAGTCAAGCATTTATAGATCAAGTAGATAGAAAAATAAATTATAAAGAAAAAATCAATCAATTAAAACAAAGAGATTCCAATAAATATGAAATGTCTGGAATATTACTTACCATGTGTATATATATTGTGCTTCTTTTTGTTAAAGAATTGGTAGGAAATCATTATTTAATTAATTACTATATTGATTTATTAGTGGCAGTTATTATGCTTGTTATTAGCGTTAAACAGCTTTTGAATCAAAGACAGTTAATTAAACGATATCATGTCTCATTTCAACCTTTTATGATTGAAATAATAGGTATTGTTATATCATTATTAATTTCAATATTATTTTATAACAGT
>UQVG01000182.1 GCA_900544435.1 uncultured Erysipelotrichaceae bacterium
TTCAAGACATTGAAACATTATGTGCCATTCCTTCTGTTTATAATGAAAAAACAATTGGAGAAAACCAACCTTACGGAAGTGAATGTAGACAAGCTCTTGATGCTATGTTAGCTATTGGAAAAAGAGATGGCTTTGTTGTACATGATGAAAATGGTTATGCTGGACATATAGATATTGGTGATCAAGAAGAAAGTTTTGGTATTTTAGGACACTTAGATGTTGTTCCTGTTGATACAAGAGGATGGGATAGTGATCCATTTAAAGTTGTTCAAGCTAACGGTAAACTCTATGGTAGAGGTGTTGCTGATGATAAAGGACCTTTACTTGCAGGATATTATGCAGCTAAAATTATTCATGATTTAAACTTACCTGTTAAAAAGAAAATTCGTGTTATTTTTGGTTGTGATGAAGAACGTGGTTCATCTTGTGTGGCACACTATTTTACTAAAAACCCATACCCATCTATGGGATTTACACCTGATGCTGAATTCCCTGTTGTTTATGGTGAAAAAGGAATTGTTCGTTTTCATATAACAGGTAATGTCAAAAAAGATGGTTTAGTTGCAATGGTTGCTGGAGACCGCGTAAATATTGTTCCTGGTGAATGTGAAGCAATCATTGAAGGAAATCATAAACAATATGAAGAATCATTTAAACAATTCTTAAGTGATCATCATGTAACTGGTATTATTGAAGAAGAAGGAAATTGTACAAAATTAGTTTTAAAAGGAAAAAGTGCTCATGCATCTTTACCAGAAGAAGGAATTAATGCTGTAAGTTTACTTGCAACTTATTTAGATACTGTCATTAATAATAAACTTGTTCATTTTATTGCAACTTACTTAAATGATTATTATGGAAAAGGTTTACAAATTAATCGTGAAGGATTAATGGGTAAATTAACAATGAATTTAGGGGTTGTTAAATATGTTAAAGAAGATGCTGATATTGAATTAGACTTACGTTGTCCTCATGAAATTGATTTAAAGAAAATGTGTGATGGTGTTCAAGAATTATGTCAATCTCTTGGATTAAACTTAGAAAGTGATATTCATGAACCACTTTATATTGATCCAAACAGTGAACTTGTTCAAAAACTTCATAAAGCTTATGTTGAAGTTTCAGGTGATACAGAAAGTCAACCACAAGCAATTGGTGGTGGAACATATGCTAAATCAATGCCAAATTGTGTAGCTTTTGGATGTGAGTTCAAGGATGAAGATAATGCAATTCATGGTAACAATGAAAATATAAAGATTGATTCATTATTAAAATCAACAGAAATCTTTGCTAAAGCAATCTATGATTTAATTAAAGAATAGTAACTAAAAGGATGTTAGTTTTGAAACTAACACCCTTTTTATTTTTTCCAATTTAATAAAAATGCTGAATTAACAATAACTAAAACAGAACCTGCATTATGAACCAAAGCACCGACAACAGGGTTTAAAATACCTACAATTGCTAAAATAATTGCAATAACATTCAATGTCATAGAGAATGTTAAGTTGAGTTTGATAACTTTCATCATATGTTTTGAAAGTAAAACAAGATGTGGCAATTCTTTAATATCATCATCTACCAAAACTATATCCGCAGCATCTACAGCAATGTCACTTCCTATTTTCCCCATGGCAATACCCACATTTGCACACTTTAACGCTGGTGCATCATTAATACCATCACCTATCATACAAACATCTTGTTGTTTATTTTGAAACATACGAATTGTTTTGATTTTATCTTCAGGTAAACAATCTGCATAAATCTCTTTAATTCCTAATTCTTTAGCCATTGTATACGCTACATTTCGATGATCTCCTGTAAGTAAAACAGGTGATACGGGAATTTTATATAATTGTTGTATCATTGCTTTACTTTCTTTTCTTAAAGTATCCGCTAAAACCAAATATCCTTTAAGTTGTTGATCTATTGATAGATAAATAATTGTATAGCCTTTTAAATCATAAATTTCTGTTTGTTTTTTCAAATCAGAAAAATTATTGAATTCCTTAAATAATTTTTCATTTCCAGCTAATACTTCTTGATTATTTAAGTAACATTTGATTCCTTTCCCTAAATATAATTTAAATTGATCTGTAGCTAATAAATCTTGATGATATTTTTCTTGATAACAACGAACGATTGATTTCCCTATTGGATGTTCAGAAGAAAACTCTGCACTTGCAAAGTATTGAAATAACTTTTCATCAGATATTTTTTCATCAGTCGAACATATAGCTATTACTTCCGGCTCTCCATAAGTTAATGTTCCTGTTTTATCAAAAGTAATTTTACTTATTTTAGCAAGTCTTTCTAAAGCATCACCTTCTCTTACTAAAAAACCATGTTTGGTTGCATTTCCAATAGCTGCCATAATAGCAGTTGGTGTAGCAAGAACTAATGAACAAGGACAAAAGACAACTAAAATTGTAACAGCTCTAATAATTTGTCCTGAAATCAACCATGTAAGTAAAGCAGCAGATAAAGCAATAATTACCACCCACGTAGCAAAATGATCTGCAAAACCAACAATTTTAGCTTTATTTGCATCTGCACTTTGAACTAGCTTAATCATTTTTTGAATTGCACTATCTTCTCCAACCTTTAATGCTTTCATTTTAAAACTACCAAATTGATTAACCGTTCCACTTGAAACGTTATCTCCTACTGTTTTATCAACAGGGATACTTTCACCTGTCATAACCGCTTGATTAATAGATGTTTCTCCTTCAATAATAACACCATCTACAGGAATTGTTTCACCTGGTAAAACGTGGAGAATATCATTTTTTAAAACTTTATGAACATCGATAATAACTTCTTTATCATCAATAATTTTTCTAGCTGTTTGTGGTGTTAGATGAACTAATTTTTCAATTCCTGCTCTTGCTTTAGCAACTGTAAGCTCTTCTAATAATGAGCCTAATTGCATGATAAAAGCAACCTCTCCCGCTGCAAAAATTTCACCTATAAAAACAGAAGCAATCAAAGCTATAGAAACTAAAACATCTGCTTTAATATCAAATTCCGTTACTAAACCTTCAACAGCTTCTTTAATAATTGGAATACCACATAATATAATAGCAATCCATGCTAAATCAATAGAAAACAACGTACATTTAAAAATACTCAATAATAATGAAATACCGGCTATTATTAGAAAAAGTATATCTTTTTTCATTTCATTTATTTTAACCATCTTTCTTCCTCCTATACCCCTATGGGTATAGTATATACCTATAGGGGTATAGGTTGTCAACAAATAAATAAAAAAAGCAGTTACCCCTGCTTATTTCATATTAGCAAATCTTTCCACTGCTTTTGTAAAATTTTCTATTGTTTGATCAACATCTCCATGTTCAATTCCATCTTTAACACAATGTTTAATATGTCCTTCTAAAACAATTTGACCAGCCTTATGAAGTGCCGATTTAGCAGCATTGATTTGGGATAAAATATCTTCACATGGAATATCTTCATCAATCATACGATCTATTGCTTGTACCTGACCTATAATTTTTTTTAATCTTCTATGTAGATTATCAGAATCCATACATTGTTTCATTAATAACCCTCCTATAATAAAAAAACTTATTAAAAATAAGTTATCTTTATTATGGTGCGGCCGACCGGACTTGAACCGGCACGACATAAGCCATAGGTCCCTCAAACCTACGTGTATACCAATTTCACCACGGCCGCATCTAACATATTTAATTTACCACATTTTGATGATAAAAACAAGACGACTATTTGTTAGTCGTCTTCATTTTTAATAAATCATCCAAGTTATATGGTGTATTTTGATATACATAATAGTTAAGCCAATTAGAAAATAATAAATAAGCATGGCTACGCCATTTAACTAAAATTTCATCATTAACATCATCATTTTTATAATAGTTTTTAGGCATTACACAATCTCCACCTTTAGCTAAATCACGATGATATTCTTTATCTAATGTATCAGGATCATATTCAGGATGTCCAGTAACAAAAAATCTTGATCCATCTTTTTCAGCGACTAAGTATACTCCTGCATCTTCTGAAGAAGCTAAAATATCTAATGAATCTATTTTTTCAATATCTTCTTTCTTTACAGATGTATATCTTGAATGAGGTGCATAAAATTGATAATCAAAGCCTCTTAGGATACGTCTTTGCATTTTATCTGGATTTGTATGATGATGATAAACTCCTGTTAGCTTTTCTTCAAGTTGGTATTTTTCAACACCATAATAATAATATAAAGATGCTTGAGAAGCCCAACAAATAAAGAATGAAGAAAAAACATTTGTATTGGCCCAATCAAAGATTTTTGTAAGTTCTTCCCAATAGTCTACATCTTCAAATTTTAATTTTTCAACAGGTGCCCCTGTAACAATTAAACCATCATATTTGTTATCTTTAATTTCATTAAATGTTTTATAAAATTCCATTAAATGTTTTTGTGGTGTATTTTTAGAATTATGACTTTCCATACATAACCAATCTACTTCTATTTGTAATGGTGTATTAGAAAGTAATCTTAATAATTGTGTTTCTGTAACAATCTTAGTTGGCATAATATTGACAATAATTAATTTTAATGGACGAATTCTTTGTGACAAAGCTCTTGTTTCATCCATAACAAAGATATTTTCTTCTTTAAGTATTTTACTAGCTGGTAAATCATTTGGTATTTTTATTGGCATATGTAAACTTCCTCTCTATGAAAATGAAATAAATTCATTAAATATTTTTAATATATAAGCATCTGACATTCCTGATAAATAATCTACAATACTTTTAGCCATTGCATTAGAATCATGTTCAAAATCATAAATAATATGATTTTGATACAATG
>UQVG01000183.1 GCA_900544435.1 uncultured Erysipelotrichaceae bacterium
CAATAAAATTAAATGAAGGTATATTGATAATTTCTGGTTTATTTTTAGGTCTATAATATTCTTTATATTCTTTTTTAAAATCAAATGTCATTGTTCTACTCTCCTAAGCGATTGGAAGTTGAATTTCTGTGAGCCATTCATCAACCGATTCCTTATTCCAAATACCATCTATATAACATTCTCTAGCAAGACCATTTACATGATAATCATTTTCTTCTACATATTTCATAAGAAAACTATAAGCTTCACCAATTTCATCATAAGCTCCTTTATAAAAAAGACTCAATACTTTTGTTGCTGAGATTTTTTTAAATTTAATTTGTGTACTTTCTTTCCCCATACTTTCTACTGATTCATATCGACAAATCATAATATCTGTTTCCTTATGTTCTTTATCTAGGTATTCACAAAATTCATACGGTGGCTTTGTACATTTTATTTGGGGATTCAATTTCTTAAATTCTTTTTTTAGACTTGGAATAATTTTCATCATATCTGAATAATTATCCACTTTCACTTCACTATAATAAACGATTATTTCAGGTATTTCTTTTACTGTTACTTGATAGCTCATTTCATCATTTTCCAAAATATGATTAATGATAGAAAGACGTGTTTCAATGTCTTCTTTTTGACTTTTTAATAATTTTGCCTTAGCAATAAGTATTTTCTTTTTATCCATTCCTTTGTAAATTGATTTAATTTCTTCAATCGTTAATCCTAATTGTCTATAAGATTGAATCATTGCTGCTTTAGTAAGTTGACTTGTCTTATAAAAACGATAACCCGTTTGAGAATCTACCTCATCAGGAATGAGGAGTCCTTCTTTTTCATAAAAACGTAAAGCTTTGATTGTTAAATGCGATAGTTTTGAAAATTCACCTATTTTTAACACGGTTACACCCTTCTTTCTATTTCTTATTATGAATTCTCCCCTAAGGGGAGAGTCAACTATGATTTTATTTCTGCAATGACTCTACAAGGAAGGCCTGTTATATTCGTATAGTTCATTGGATAAGTATGTGCAATAAAATGATCATTGTTTTCTAATACCGCTTGTAAATGACAGAGATTTTCAATAATAAAAACATCATGATTTGCACAATGTTGATCCATAGGCGTATGTTCCTTCCCTCTTCTAACACCTGTAAAATCTATACCAATCATAGATATATTTCTTTTTAACAATTCTTCAAGTAATTCATTTGATAATTGAGGATGCTTTGAAAAGTATTCTTTTGTCCCATAACCAACAGTTTCAATAAAACCTGTATAAAAAGCAACAAACATCTCTTTTTCAACTTGATCAATAGCTATATCACTTATATCAATCTCTCTATCTTTAACATGACTTACATCAAATACAACTGCTTTTCTTTCAGTATAGTCTAGTGGAAATTCTTTATCCATCACATCAAAATGTGTTCCTAAATGTCCTACTAATGCTTTTTTCTCATTTCCTTGAGCATCTTTTACCATCTTTGGGGTAATTTTTAATGTAATATCTATCTTCATCTTTTTCTCGTCCTTAAAATTTTAAAAATTAAATACATCAAAATTGTAGCACATATTCTTTTATAAAAAAACGAAGGAAAATTCTAAAAAGAATCTATCCTTCATGATCATAATTACATATTTGCATTGCTATTCCATTTTCCATTAACGTAAAGCCATTTTTCTTATAAAACAACATATTATTTTTATCTTCTGGCATCACTTCAAGATACATAAAATCTTTATACTTTTCCTTAATATAGTCAATCATTTTACTTGCAATTCCCTTTCCTTGGTAGTCAGGATGAACAAGAACATAATGGATTTGCGCTAACATTTCCGTATCATCCAACACTCTTATAAGTCCCACAAGAAAATCATCATCCCATACAGTAAGTACCGTTGAAGAATTCATAAGCGCTTTGTATAAGCGTTTAGGATAATTTCCAGAAACCCAGTTAATTGATAAAAATAATTGTTGTACTTGTTCTTGTGTAAATATTTTTTCTTCTGTATATTTTAACATACTTTCTCCTATCCATGGTGGTCACATTTTTGACATTGAACCATTTCATTTTCATTATCTTCTTTATAAAAAATTCCTGACCACTTACAAATACTTTGTAGAATTGGAACAACAGATTGCCCCTTTTCTGTTAAAGAATACTCGACCCTTGGAGGAATTTCATCATAAGATTTTCGATCGATAAGACCATCTTCTATTAAATCTTTTAACGTTGAGGCCAGTACCGCATCTGTAATATTATACATTTCTTTGCGAATTTCACTATATCGTAATTTTTTATGAGCGAATAATACACAGATAATACGTGAACGCCATTTTCCACCAAATAAGGTAAGTCCATATTCAAGAGGACAACGTATATCATCATCTAATTTTTTCTTATATTTTGCCATCTAAAAATCACCTTCAATCTCTTTTTTCAAATTATAGATTAAAGGTGTTCTTTTTTAAAGTAACTATTAAATTTATGAGTATCTTTTTTTAGATTTCTTTTTTATTATCTGCACCTGGTGTTGTTACAATGACTTTTACAGGTGTCACAACAAGAGCTCCTTTTGCTGTTGCAGCACCATTGAACATTTTTTCAACCATCGCTTTAAATGTATCTACTATTTCACCTTCTGTCATGTATTCTGCAGTCCCTTTTATTTGATACCCTTCTAAACTTTGTCCATCATAAACTGAAATAGCAATTTTCCCATCATTTTCTTTAAGATTATTTAATGTTGTTTCTAAAAAAACATCACCAATAACAAGCTTTCCTTCATTAGTAACATCTTTAAAAGCAACAGGTACAACGTTTGGTTCATTATTTGTACATGTTGCAAGATCCCACATATTATTTTTTAATACTTTTACAACTGATTCATTTAACATTAATTTTACCTCCATTATTATTTTGTATTTGTCACTTTCGACATACTCATATTAATGGATTTACTTTTAGAATCATAGATATCAATAAATTTATAAGTTACTATTAAATTTCATAGTTTAAAAAATACGGAGCTATATACTCCGCATTCTCATCATTTAATTTTATTCTTTACACCATTTCTTTAAAGCATTGGAAAGCTTTTCATCGATATCTTTTCTTGTTGCTTCACATTCATTAGGATAATCTTTAGCAGCTTTAAAAATAAAACGTAAAACAAATTTAAGTCCTATTGGTAAAGCTTTACGAAGTAAAGATTCCGGTAAAACAAAATGTGTTCCATGTTCATAAACAAGAGCTGTATACTCACAACTGTGAGGATGTGTTTTTAAACGTTGATCCATACGTCGAATATATTTTCCTGTTTCCCAGAAAGAATCATCATCTGCTCCAACAAGAAATAAACTTCCTTTTATATTTTCAACTTTAATCATTTCTTCCTCTGTATGTTCTCTTGCTTTTTCAGAATCAATGAATAAACATGTGCTTCGTTCAATATCTCCAGAACCTTTTGTTTCTTCTTCAACCTTTTGCCAATAAATTGGATGTTCATACACAAATGGCATATACGCTAAAGGTTGCCCTTTCCAAGAAAGTGTTGATGCACCGGGAATTGGCCATTCTTTACAACCATCTTTATTTCCTTGTTCAAATCCTTGCCATATAAAATCACTTGGCGTAAGTGCAAAAGTCAAAGTAATATCCGAAAAAAATGAAGCAGCCACAAGTGCATCCATCCCCGTTGTACTCATTCCTACAATACCAATTTTTTTATTTCCGTTATTTTTTAACCATTGAATCGCTGTTTCTATTCTTTCTAACGGATAATTGACATGACTATAATCTTTCTTACCCGGTGACATACAAAGAACATTGACACCATTTTTATGAAGCCATTTAGCACCACACTTTGCCATATAATCATTAGGATCATCCCCAAACATTCCAATCATTGCACAATGAGATTCCTTGGGATTTATATAATAGGTCCCATAAAAACCATCTTTTTCTGTATCAAAAAATAATTTTTCCATGAATTTCCTCCAACATATCATTAAATCTTTCGACTCACTAAAAATCCGTTTTCATCTTTTACTATTTCATATTTCTTTGCCATTGGATTTTTACTACCAACAATACAGTAATCACACTTATCGCAGTTTCCACAAGTTCCTTGACGAATAAGTGTTCCATGAAGTTGGCTGATTCCCCAATAATCAGCATTACAAAATAGTGGAAGTACATGCATTAAATTATATTTCTTCGCAAACTCGGCATTAGGACATTGTAAAAAATGATATCTTGCCACGTGATTTTCTTTATCATAAGGCTTTGATACATTACAAAAAGTTGCTGGATATTGAAGGTATTGTTTTCGATCTTTATGACCAACAATATGAAAAACTTTATCAATAAGCCACATATCAAAACTTCTATTTAAATTAAACATCTTACCTAACTTTTCAAAAGGTCCCATAAATAAATGTGTTACAAGCTCTTGAAGTTCTTCAACTGGTGGATGATCTGGTAGAAGTGGATAAAGAGAAAAAATAATGATACTGCCATAAATAGCAAGCGCATGCGCATTTTTCTTTCCCCCATAATCAGGGATTTCTTTTAAATAATGATCATATTGTTTACAAGTAGCATTCCAAATTTTTTGACCTTCGTCACTGTCATATCGTTTGTTTAACCATTCTTGTACTTTTAAACACATTTCTTTCATCTCATTTAAATCCATCCACTTGCACCTTCTTTACTTTCTAGTTTTTATTATTCTTGAATCCACCCAAAATGTACACAGGCATTATAAATACCATCTTGATCACATGGTGTAGTTACATAAGTTGCTTTTCCTTTTAATT
>UQVG01000184.1 GCA_900544435.1 uncultured Erysipelotrichaceae bacterium
TCATTAATTCCAAGCTTATTAAATAATTTAACAAAACGTGTATAAACAACTGTTTTTTTATCAATTAATCCTAATTCAAAATCTTTCCATAATTTTGAATTTATTTCTTCATAAATTTCAAATATTTCTGACGTTAATTCTAAATGATGATCACAGAATGTTTTATGCATAGCATAATCTTCAGCTTTTTTAAAATCAAGTAGTGTACCATCTATATCAAATAAAAGTATTTTATATTCTTTCATAAATTCCTCCTAGGTCTTTATTATATAGAAAAGTTTAAAAAAATAAATAAAAAAGTGTATACACCATAAATAATCAGTTAAATATTATTTATAAAATAACTTATTACTTTTTTGGAATTTTTGTTATATATTTAGATAAGATATTTTACTATATTTTTATGAAAGAAAGGAGATACAAAATGGGCATTTTTTTAGCAATAGATCTTAAATCATTTTATGCATCTGTTGAATGTATTGAAAAAGGTTATGATCCTCTTAACACAAATCTTGTTGTTGCTGATGCAAGCAGAACAGAAAAAACAATTTGTTTAGCAGTTTCTCCTTCTTTAAAGAAATATGGAATTTCAGGTAGAGCAAGATTATTTGAAGTAATCCAAACCATTAATAGAGAAAATAATAAAAGATTAAAAGAAAGTCATTATTTTAATGGAGAATCTTTTTTAGAAAGTGAACTAAAAAAAAATAAACATTTAAAAATAGCTTATAAAATAGCGACTCCAAGAATGTCCCATTATATGAAGTGGAGTCAAGAAATATATGAAATTTATCTTAAATACATTTCCCCTGAAGATATTCATGTTTATTCAATTGATGAAGTTTTTATGGATATAACACATTATATTCATACTTATCAAAAAACACCTAAAGAATTAGCTTCACAAATTTTAAGTGATATCTATGAAACAACTGGTCTTATAGCGACAGCAGGAATCGGTACGAACTTATATTTATGTAAAGTCGCAATGGATATAGTTGCTAAACATATCAATAAAGATGACAATGGACAACGTATTGCCTTACTTAATGAAGAAAGATATCGAAAGTATTTATGGAATCATCGACCAATTACTGATTTTTGGCGAGTAGGGAAAGGGTATGCTAAAAAATTAGAAAAAGAAGGACTTTATACAATGGGAGATATCGCAAAATGTTCACAAGGTGCAGATAATGAATATTATAACGAAAAACTTCTTTATGATTTATTTGGTGTTAATGCTGAGTTACTTATTGATCATGCATGGGGTTATGAATCATGTACAATGAAAGATATTAAAAACTATAAACCTGAAAGAAATAGTATTGGAACAGGTCAGGTTTTAAGTTGTCCCTATAATTTTGAAAAAACAAAATTGATTGTTAAAGAAATGTTAGATTTATTGGCACTTGATTTAGTAGAAAAAGAATTAGTAACCAATCAAATTGTTTTAACGATTGGGTATGATAAGGATAATGATTATCATGGAGAAATGATGATTGATCGTTATAATCGAAAGATTCCTAAACATGCTCATGGAACAATCAATTTAGAGCGTTATACTTCATCATCTAAATTGATAACTAAAGAAGTAATAAAAAAATTTGATGAAATAGTAAATAGGAATTTAATGGTTAAAAGAATCAATATTTCAGCATCAAATGTTTTATATGAAGATAAAGTAAAAGATATGATTTATCATCAACAATTGAATTTATTTACAAATCAACAAAATATCAATCAAAAAGATGAAAAAAAAGCTTTAGAAAAAGAAAAGAATTTACAAAAAGCAACACTTAAAATCAAACAAAAATATGGTAAAAATGCAATTCTTAAAGGAATGAACTTAGAAGAAGGGGCGACAACAAGAGAAAGAAATGAAATTATAGGGGGACATAAGGCATAATGGCTACAATAAAAAATATTCATGATTATAGTGATATCATAAATCTTCCTTATAAAAAATCTAAAAAGTATAAACATATGTCTCAAAAAGATCGTGCAGCACAGTTTGCTCCTTTTGCTGCTCTTACAGGACATAAACAACTTATTCAAGAAACACAAAGGCTAACAGAAGATAAAAGAGAACTTGATGAAAATAAACTCAGTATTTTAAATCAAAAGTTACTTTATTTTATAGAAACAAAAGAAAAAGTAAAAATTACCTATTTTAAAAATCAGGTGGAGATTATTTGATGATCATTCAAAGAATAAAAAAGATAGATTTAATTTATAAAACAATTACTCTTCAAAATGGTCAAATTATTAAAATAGAAGACATTTATGAAATCGAACAATAGGTCATATTCGTTGAATCTGTTATTTATTAGAGATATAATATTTGTAAGAAAGAAGGGGTGAACATGAAGGATATGAACGCATTAAATAATAAGTTACAAACCATGACAAGAAAGGAGTTAGAGGCAATTTGTAAATCACATAATTGTAAAATCAATGATGATAATTTATCGATTGCTTTACATTTGATGAAGAATAATCCTTCATCAATCCTAATCGAAGAATATCAAATTATATTTCTTATTGAATTAAAGAAAGAAACTTCTAAAGAAATATCAGATGAATTCAAAAATATTCTAAAACATGATTTCATTCATGAAATCGAATTACTTCATTAATAGCACGAAAGTGCTATTTTTGTTATGTCAATTTATGCTATAATGATGAAAATTAGTGAGGAGAAATTTATGAAAAAAATTGAAAATACAGTTATAGGTCTTATTTTCATCATTATTGGAGTTATCATAGGACTAAATGCTTTTCATATTACAAATATAGATTTATTCTTTGATGGATGGTGGACACTGTTTATGATTATTCCTTGTTTTTTTGGCTTGTTTACAAGTCGAGATAAAACAGGAAACATCATAGGTCTTATTGTAGGTATCTATTTATTGCTTTATTGTCAAGGATTAATAGATTTTCAATTTGCATGGAAATTAGTGGTTCCTGTTATCTTTGTATTAATAGGATTGAAAATGATTTTTAAAGATACTTTTAATAAAAAGAAACCTCATCAAAATATTTATGATAATCAGTTATATACAGGTGGAAATTATGATGTTACTTTTAATGGATTGATATTAGATTTATCAAAAGCTTATTTAAATGAGGAAACAAACATTACGATTTCAACTTTATTTGGTGGGGTTGATTTATATTTGCCAGATGATGTAAATATTCAAATACAGTCATCTAATTTTTTAGGTGGTGTTGATCTTCATAAAAGAGAAAATAAAATAGAAAATACAAAAGTTATTTATCTTAATGCACGTTGTATTTTTGGTGGTATAAATATTAGATAAAAGGAGTTAATAGAATGGAAAGAAATTATCCGGAAATTATTATTTCAGATGAAGGTGTTACTTGGCTTGATAAAGGCCAAATGTGGATGTATAAAAATAATTTAGAACAATGTGATCCTCAAATTAAAAATGGTGAACTTGTTGATATTGTTACAAATAAAGGAAGATATTTAGGAACAGGTTTTATTTCTTTAAAAAGTCATATTACAGTACGTATTTTATCTAAAGATAGAAAAGAAATAATTGATCGTGAATTCTTTAAAAAGAGAATTCAACAAGCTTATGATTTTAGAAAAACTGTTGAAGGAGATAATTTATCTAATTGTCGTTTGATTTTTGGAGAAGCTGATTTATTACCTGGACTTGTGATTGATCGTTATAATGATATTTTAGTAAGTCAAATCAGTTCTTATGGTTTAGAACAAATTAAAGATATGATTTATGAAATTGTTTTAGATGTCTTAAAAGCAGATGGACAAGATGTTAAAGGTATTTATGAAAGAAATGATATCCAAATTAGAACTAAAGAAGGTTTAGAACAATATAAAGGATATTATAAAAATAAAGATTTACCTACACAAACAATTATTAATGAAAATGGTTTATTATTACATGTAGATGTTGAAAATGGACAAAAAACAGGATATTTTTTAGATCAAAAATCAAATCGTTATTTACTTAGAAAAATTGCTCATGGAAAACGTGTTGTTGACTGTTTTAGTCATACAGGAGGTTTTGCCTTAAATGCTGCTATGGGAAATGCTAGTCATGTTGTTTCTGTTGATGTTTCTAAAACAGCATTAGATCAAGGTTATCAAAATGCTAAACTTAATCATTTAGAAGACAAAATTGATTTTGTACAAGCAGATGTCTTTGATTATTTAGATGAATTAAAAGAAAATGAATTTGATATAATTGTTTTAGATCCACCAGCATTTACGAAATCAAGAAGAACTGTTCAAAAAGCTTATAATGGTTATAAAAGAATCAATAAACAAGCAATGAAAGTTTTAAAAAATGGAGGATATCTTATTACATGTAGTTGTTCACGTTTTATGGAAACAGCTAATTTTGAAAAAATGTTAAGAGAAGCTGCAAGTGAAGCAGGCGTTGTTTTAAAACAAGTTTCTGTTACTCAACAAAATGCAGATCATCCTATTTTATGGACAATGGAAGAAACATCTTATTTAAAATTCTATATTTTCCAAATTATTTAAGAGTTAGATTTTTTCTGACTCTTTTCTAAATTATTTCCAAGGAAATAATTTATTGCAACAAAATAACAGAAAGAATATAATACATATTGGGTGAAAAAGATGGATAAAAGTACAAATGCGGTTGCTTATGCACCGGGATATTATATTCGAGATATACTTACAACTTTAAATATCTCTTATAACGATTTTGCACAAAAGATGGATATGAATCTAGATGAAGTGACAGAACTTATTTTAGGAGAATGTGAACTTAATGAAGAAATTGC
>UQVG01000185.1 GCA_900544435.1 uncultured Erysipelotrichaceae bacterium
TTATTTAATTTAATGTTCAGACTATAATCTTCTATCAATCCTTTACATGCTTCTTCTATGCTGATTTGTCTTCCATTTAATGATTTACAATCACGATATAATTTAACAACATCCCCACTATTTTTTGTAGCAAAGCAAAAAAACCTATTTAACTTCGTTGAAATTTTAAATGATGGTGTTTTTTCTTCTTTATAAATGCTCTTATACACCATATTCCATTTAGCATTTTTATTTTCTGAAGCTGGATTTCCTAATTCATTTCTTGCTACTGTACCGATGTTCAATTCTTTATTTATTTGATCAATTACATATTTTAAATCTATTTTTTCATTTTCCATAATGGTCCCTTTCTATATCGTTATTTAACTCAATTACCCTTTCAATATTATCTTTCTCGTAGTATATGTTAATTTTAAAATTTTTCATTATAATCACATATTATTATATAATTCCCTCCCTCTATTTCCTATTTTCGTTTACGAACGGCTACTTTTCGTACGTGAATGTCATGTTTTATATGCAATTTTTGCATAAAAAAGTGTTACCTAGATAACTAAGTAACACTTATATATATTAATTTATTTACTAATCTATAGCATTAGCAGCATGATAAGCTGTTCTAATAGCACTTGCAATATCAGCAGTTCTTTCACCTGAACAATCACCTACACATACATGAGGAATTGTAATTGATGAATCATCAAAGATGTTTTTCTTTGATCCTAAGGCATTGATAATTGTATCAGCTTTGATTTGATCATTTTCTGTATAAACAATGTTATTTTCAATATGATCTACTTTTGTATTTACTAATTGTTTAACATGATGATCTGCAAAGTCTTTCATCATTAATGGTAAAACAGTTGTAGATTCACCGGCAGCAATTTTATCCATCATTTCAACAATTGTCACTTGATGACCTTTGTTTGCTAAATATTCAGCAGTTTCAGCCCCTACTAAACCTCCACCAATAACTACACAATCACCATTAACTTCTTGTCCGTTTAAAACATCCCAACTAGAAACAATATTGCTGTTATCATGAGGAATTGGCATTTCCATATTATGTGCTCCTACAGCAATAATAGCATAATCATAACTATTGATATCTTTAGCTTCTTCATTTAAATGAACATCAACATTTAATGTAGGTAATACTTTTTGATAATATTCAATACTTCTTAAGATTTCATTTTTTCTTGGTGGAACAGAGGCAATATTGATTTGTCCACCTAAATGATCTGCTTTTTCAAATAAAGTCACTGTATGTCCTTTAACAGCAGCAACTCTTGCTGCTTCTAAACCAGCAATTCCTCCACCAATAACAACTACTTTTTGAGGATTATTTGTTGGTTTAATAGAAACAGTTGCTTCATTTCCATTTTCAGCATTTAAAACACATGAAATATATTGTCTATTTTGAATCGCATCAACACATCCTTTATTACAGTTTAAACATTCTCTAATACATTCACCTTTTTTCACTTTTAAAGCAATATCAGGATCAGTTAATAAAGAACGTCCATAACCAATCATATCTGCATCTCCATCATTTAAGATCTTTTCACCAGCTTCTACACTTACTACTCTACCTACTGTTGCTACTGGAATAGAAACAACTTCTTTAACTTTTCTAGCAACTGGTAATGTCCAATTATAAGGCACATCACCCATTGGTGGAATTGTATCTCCCATATTTCCTGTATGGTTAGCTTGTGCAACTTGAATCATATCAACTCCCGCTTCTTCTAGTTTTTTAGCAAAAGCAATTCCTTCGGCTTCTTTTAAACCACCTTTACCTCTTAAACTTCCATCTTTATTTAAAGTAATAATTGGAAGTTTATATTCAATTGTTAAATCAGGAGCTGCTTCTTTAATTGCTTTAACAACTTCTAAAGCATAACGAATTCTATTTTCAAAAGAACCACCATATTCATCACTACGATGATTTAATACTTCAGAACATAAAGAACCTAATAAACGATCCCCATGAACTTCAATCGCATCAATACCAGCAAGCATTGCTTTATGTGCACAGCTAGCAATACTTTCTTTAATTTGATTTAATTGTTCAACTGTTGCTTCACTTACAAAGTGTTGCATATCATGATGTAATTTAGCATACGCATCTTTGGTAATCTTTTGTGCTAATTCAGTTTGTTTTAAAGCTTCTTCTTCATTTCCTTCAGCTTTTGCTTTAGCCGCATTTTGACGAGCCATTCCTGCTTCCATAATCATTTTTCCAACACCAGGAACATCATATTCTGGATGGAAGATTTGTAAAGCTACTTTACAATCATATTGATGTAAAGTATCAGCAAGTTTTTTAAATGCTGGTATTTGTTCTTCACTATAAAGTTTTGGTGTTGGTGATGCTGTACGTACTGGAGCTACGTCACCAATAACAACATAAGAAGCTCCACCTTTCGCTAATCTTTCATAAAAGCTTAAACTTCTTTGTCCAATAGATCCATCTCTTTCTTCATATCCTGTTGTAAGAGGTGGAAACATAATTCTGTTTTTTAATGTCATTTTTCCTACTTGGATTGGTTCTAATAGTTTCATATTATATCTCCTTTGTTATTTGATATGCATTTGTAATAGCATCTTTTAATGTTCCTACTTTTTGACAATCACCAATTAAATGAGCATTTTCAATTGGTGAAGCAACTGGATTATAACCAACTGCAAAAACTAATGTATCAACATCATCTAAAACATATTCTTGATGATTCTTTTCATATTTAATTGTATTTTCATCTACATAAGTGATCTTTGAATTCAATTCAATCTTCACACCTTTTTCCATCATACGTCTTGTAAGTAATGATTTAGTTGCTCCAGATTCCCCTGTCATTAATCCTTTAGTCATTTCAATTAAAGTAATATCTCTATTTGTAGGGAATAAGTCATTAATTAATGGTGCTAAATAATCTGCTGTTTCACAACCAACAGATCCACCACCAATAATGACGATCTTTCTACCTGGGAATTTTTTACCAGATAAAATATCATCAGCAGTCATTGTTTGTTTAAAGACTTTATAAGGTTCGATTTCTTTAGGCGTTGCTCCTACTGTTGTAATCACTTCATAATCTTTAAATTCATTTTCAATCATTTCTTTAGTTACAGTTGTATTTAAACGCACATCAACACCTGTTAATTGACTCTTCATATATTTAACAACTTTAGTAATTTCTTGTTTACCAATAGGCACACACGCAATATTTAATTGACCACCTAAACGATCACTTTGTTCACATAAAACAACTTCATGTCCACGTTTTTTAGCTACATAAGCTGCTTCCATACCTGCTGGTCCACCACCAACAACAAGTACTTTTTTCTTAACTGGTGCTTCTTCAATTTCTTCTTTTTCAACAGCTGGATTGACTGTACAACTAATTGGTTTACCAAACATAATTCCTGTTAAACATCTTCCACAACCAATACATGGTCTAATTTCATCTGTTTTTCCTGCTTTTGCTTTATTTGCAAATTCACTATCACATAAATTAGGACGACCAATCATACATGCATCACAAACACCATTAGCGATCAATTCATCTCCTACCCAAGGTTCATTGATACGAGAAACTGTTGCCACTGGAATAGATACATGTTTTTTAATTTCTTCACTTGCATGTTTATGTGGTGCTGGAGCTGTTCCACTTGCTGGCATGGAACTTCCTCTTTTAATGGTATTTCCTCCAGAAACATGAATAAAGTCAACGGTTGCTTTTTCTAATTGTTTAGAGACATAAATCATATCATTAAGTGTTAAACCACCATCACTATATTCATCTCCTGAAATACGCACATCAATGATAAAATCTCTACCACATTGTTTTCTTACTTCTTCAATAACTTCTAAAGTTAAACGTAATCTTCCATGAATATCTCCACCATATTCATCTGTTCTTTTATTATATAAAGGTGTTAAAAATCCTCCTAATAAACCATGTGCATGAGCAGCTTGGATTTCTACACCATCACCCCCTGCTTTTTTAAAACGTAAAGCAGCTTCTCCAAATTGTTTAACAATTACTTTCAATTCTTCTTTTGTCACTTCTCTAGGGGCACTTTTAGCATAATATGGTCCTACATTTGATGGAGCAATCAATTGTGGTGTTCCAGGAATTGGAAAAGCCATATAAGCTGGATGAAAAAGTTGAGATAAGATTTTAGTATCATATTGATGTACTGCATCTACTAACTTTTTCCATCCTGGAATATAAGAATCATCATAGATTGACATATCCCCTGGTAAGTATGTATAAGTAGGTTCTACAGTTGTAACTTCAGTTACAATAAGTCCTACTCCGCCTTTTGCTCTTGCTGCATAGTGTTTCACTAATGCATCTGTTACATATCCTTTATCAGCAAGGTTTGTTGATAAAGGAGGCATAAAAATACGATTTTTAACTGTTGTATTTCCTATTTTAATAGGTGTAAATAAATGTTCATAATTATTCATAATACGTCTCCTTTTTCCTCATGTTTATTTTATCACAAGCAATTCTAGAAAACGCTATCAATTCTAGCTATTTACATCCCTTTTTTGTCATCAAAAACAAAAAACAAGGACAAAATATCGTCCTTGTCAGCAAGTATGATTAAGATTTAAAATGCTCTTCAACATCTTTTCTTTCTTCAGTAGTCAATTTTAAAATATCCATAGCTCTATATAATGAACATTGCAAACTTTCCATTATATTTTTTATCAAGTTAATTCTTTCTAATTTTTGTCCTTGTTCTAATCCT
>UQVG01000186.1 GCA_900544435.1 uncultured Erysipelotrichaceae bacterium
TCTCTAATAGTTTCATTATTAATACTTTCATGTGTATCTAAATAATCTAATATTAAATTTTTAGATTTTAAATAAGTTACACTTTGGTCTTGGGTGTAATTTATATCAGATTTTACTTGATGATACATACTTGGTGTCATCATATATACTCTTCCAGATTGTTCGATAAGATTTAATTTTTCTAAATGAATTAACGCATGTTTTACTTCACTCATTGATCTTTGTGTTATTTTTTTAGATTGTGATAAATTTATATTTTTATTTTCAAATAAATAGCGAAGAATCATTAATTCAGATAAAGAGAATGAAATCATATTTTTATCTTGTGTTTCCACTATAAACTTTACAAACCCTTCATCTTCTAAAACACTATAAAGAGTTAAACGAATTGCATCATCATATGCCGTATATTCTGGATATGGTTTTCCCATAGATACCATTTCTTTATACATAATATCTATACCTTGTCCTGATCTTTGTACATATCGTAATCTTTGTAATGTTTCTGCAATTAGTTTATTTCTTGGTAAAGATGGATGCGTAATAATATTATTAATCGTAATATCTGCCATAAATCCACCCGGACTTTCAATAACTAATTTATCAGAATAATGTTTAACATATATCGAACCAGGGCTGTCATATCTACGATGTGTATAAGCATTTAATATAGCTTCTTGAAATACTCTTTCAGAAAAATCATATAATTCAAGTCGAAATAATCCTACTTGTACATTAATTAAATGATTATAATCTTGAATTTTTTCAGTTAACCTATCTAATACTGAAATAATGGGCATTTTTAAATCTAATCTATTATCATATTCTTCTCTATTATTATCACTATAATGTAAATAAATACATTCTGCCTGTGGCAAGAATTTTTGAATAGCTGATTCTTTTCCAACAAATAATAATCCTGCAACATTAAGTTTTAATCCTTCTTCTGTTTCTACCAATAAAGATAAATCTTTTAAAAAAGATATGTCATCTAAATCGACCAATGTTGACTGTAAATCACGTGTTTTTAATTTTTCTTTCAACTTATATACTTCTAATAAATTAATATCATCCACACATGATTGGTTAATAACCCTTGAAGAATAATCATTTTCTTCATCAAATGTTTCTTTCATTCTATCAGGTGTATATGGCTTTGAATTTTTCCCAAGTCTTTTGTAATACTCACCCGAAGAGGTTCCACATAAACGATTACTTTTGTCAACTGTAATAACAATAACATCTTTTCCTTGTGACTCAACAATTTCAGCCCTTGTAAAAAGATTAGGCGTTGTACGATCATAAATACTCTCTATAATATTTTGCAAATCATAATTTGTACACCCTGTAATTTCTTTATTATCTTCTACTCCCAACAATAAATATCCACCATTAGAATTAGCAAGTGCAACAATCTCCTTTACACAAAGCTTTATCATTTGTTTGAAATTTGGTGTTGCTATCCACGATTTAAACTCTATTTCTTCACTTTCACCTTGATTGATTAAATTTAAAAGCTCTAATTCGTTCATCTGCTCACATTCCTTTCTTCACTCATTATACCAAATCTCATTTTAGCTCACACCAATGAATTTTATTTTTTATCTTCATCTTTCAACAAAGAAACATTAGAAAAACGCTCATGATCTAATTCTTTAGATATTTCTTTTTTCATTTCAATATTTCTTTGATAATCATGTTCAAAAACACAAGCAAAGATTAAATCTAATAAATAATGGATTGAAATATTAGAAGAAAAAGTTGAGATTTTATTAGATAACTTTTCTTTTGTAGAAATAGGAAGCCATGTATCTGCCAACTTTGAAAAAGTATTATCACCAATACTTGTAAGTGCAATTAAAGGACAACCTTTTTGTTTAATTCTTTTCATAGCATCTAATAATTCCAACGTCTCTCCTGAATAAGAAATAAATAATGAACATGTATTTTGATCTGTATAATAAGATTGATAATAATAAGAATCTTCATCTTCTACAATATTGACTGTTTTTCCAATCGTACGCATTTTTAATTTAAAATCATAAGCAACACTAATAGGATGCGTAATACCATAAACATTAATTATTTGACATGAATTAATTAAAAGAATTGCTTTTTGGAAATAATCATGATCTAAAAGTTGATACGTATCTAAAATACTTTCTGAAAGTAAAGAAGACATATTTTTTGCAATCTTAAAGATTGAATCTCCTTGTTTAAAAGGATAATTAGCATCTACATAGGTTGTTTCTTTATTTAAATAACTGATTTCTTCAATCAATGCTTTTTTAAGCTCTTTCCATCCTTGATAGCCACATTTTTGTGAAAGACGTACTGTTGTCGATAATGATGTATACGTTTCTTTGGCTATTTCTGAAATTGAAATATCTTGTATACGATGTTGATTATCAAGTAAATAATGAGCAACAGTTTGTTCATTTGGGGTTAAATGATCATAATATTCTAATTTTTGAATGAGTAACATATTTTTCCTCCTTTTTATAAATAATTGGAAATTTATAGTTCTATTTTACTTATTTTAGGAAAAAATTTCCAATTTTATCTTAAAATAGATCATTTAATAGGAAATAATTATTAATCAACACATCTTATCTATTCATTTCTATTATTTATGATTATGATAAATGCGAAAAAAAGGAGGATGTATCAATGTTGAAGAAAGATTTTTTATGGGGTGGTGCAGTTGCTGCCCATCAATTAGAAGGTGGTTATTGTGATGGTAAAGGATTAAGTGTTGCTGATGTCATGACTGCTGGAGCACATGGAGTTGCTAGAGAAATTACTGATGGATTAGTAGAAGGTAAATATTATCCTAATCTTGAAGCCATTGATTTTTATCATAGATATAAAGAAGATGTAAAATTGTTTGCGGAAATGGGATTTAAGTGTTTTAGAACATCGATTGCTTGGACACGTATTTTTCCTAATGGAGATGAATTAGAACCTAATGAAAAAGGATTACAATTCTATGATGATTTATTTGATGAATTATTAAAATATGGAATTGAACCTGTCATTACTTTAAGTCATTTTGAAATGCCTTATCATTTAGCTAAAGAATATGGTGGATGGCATAATCGAAAAATGATTGACTTCTTTATGAACTTTGTAGAAGTATGTTTTAAACGTTATAAAAATAAAGTGAAATATTGGATGACTTTTAACGAAATCAACAATCAAGCCAATTATCATAACGATATCTTTGGTTGGACAAATGCTGGTGTTCTTTATAGCCAATATGAAAATCCAGAACTTGCTATGTATCAAAGTGTGCATCATTTATTTGTTGCAAGTGCTAAAGCCGTTATCTTAGGGCATCAAATCAATCCTGATTTTAAAATCGGATGTATGTTAGCGATGGAACCTGTTTATCCATTTGATTGTAAACCATCAAACAATCAACTTGCCCTAGAAGCTATGCATGATCGTTATTTCTTTAGTGATGTTTTATGTCGTGGACATTATCCAGCTTATGCTTTAAAGATGTTTGAAAGAAAAGGATATCATCTTGAAATGGAAGATAATGATTTAAATATCTTAAAACAAGGAAAAGTGGATTACTTTGGATTTAGTTATTATATGTCTACAACAGTTAATGGTGAAAGCACCATTGATCTTGCTTCCTCTGTTGAAGCTGTAAATGAACATAATGTTGAAAATCCATACTTAACTACCACAAAATGGGGTTGGACAATTGACCCTGAAGGTTTACGTTATATTATGAATGCTATTTATGAAAGATATGAAATTCCTTTATTTATTGTAGAAAATGGTTTTGGCGCAATTGATGAACTTGTTGATGGTACTGTACATGATCAAGATCGTATTAATTATTTAAAGGAACATATTGTTCAAATGAAAAAAGCTATTGAAGAAGATGGTGTTGATTTGATAGGTTATACACCATGGGGATGTATTGATCTTGTTTCTTTTACAACAGGTGAAATGAAGAAAAGATATGGATTTATTTATGTTGATAAAGATAATGAAGGAAATGGTACATTAAAAAGATATAAAAAGGATTCTTTTGAATGGTATAAACAAGTCATTGCTTCTAATGGAGAAAAACTTTAATGAAAAAATATTGTCTTTTTATTCTTACTTTAATGATGGTTTCTATTGGAGATTCCCTTTGTTTTAAAGCAAACATTGGGGTTTCTCCCTATGAAGCTTTAGCTTTAACTTTTAATTATATATCACATATTAAAGTAGGAACGCTCACTTTATTTGTGAATGCTTGTATGATTCTTTTTCAAGTCATTTTCTCTAAACAATTTAAAATAAAATATGTTCTTCAATTTTTAATGAGTTTATGTTTTGGAATGGTTGTTAATACGATTGTTTATCAAGTATTAGGAGGTATTTCTCTTCAATACTATCAATCACTCATTATGGAAATCATTGGTTTATGTATTTCTGCCAGTGGTTGTGGTTTACTTGTTGCTTTAAATGTATGTGTTTTCCCTTGTGAAGGCTTTGCCTTAACTTTTTCAAATACATTTAAAGTAGATTTTCAAAAACAAGACAAGTTATAGATATTATCCTTGTTATATCATGTATAAGCTTATCACTTATTTTTCAATGTGGTTTTGCCCTAAGAGAAGGAACCATTATCGCAACTTGTATCTTCTCACCAATTATGGGATTTGTACAAAGAAGTGTGACAAAAGGACTTAGCTTACAAAAAGGCTAAGTCCTTTTTTAGTGATTTTTTAATATAAATCTTAATTGACCACCTGTTT
>UQVG01000187.1 GCA_900544435.1 uncultured Erysipelotrichaceae bacterium
TCTTTCTAATCATTTTTATAAGTTTTACTTATGAATAGCCATTGTTTTAAAAGAAATATTAGTATAAAATAATAAGAATTATAAGGAGTAAATAAGATGGAAAACTATATATTTAAACAATTAGATAAACATGATGCAAAAGCAATGTTTCAACTCATTCTTGAAAGAATGGATTGGTTTGAACAAAAAGGGATTCAACAATGGGAAAAAGGTGACTACGATAACATTTATCCGTTAGGATACTATGAAAAAGAAAGTGAGATGGGACATCTCTATGGATTAATTGATCAAGAAACAAATCAACTTGTCTGTGGTGCTGTTTTATTAGAAGAAGATGCACGTTGGAAAGATCAAGCAAATGCTTATTATATTCATAACCTTGCTTCTAATCCTTATCAAAAAGGAACAGGAAAATTATTTTTTTCTTATCTAGAAACTTTTTCAAAAGAAAAAGGAAAAGAATATTTAAGATTAGATTCTTTACGTGGAAATGAAACATTAGAAAAATATTATTCAACGCTTGGCTTTGTAGAAAAAGGAACATGTGTTGAGGGAAATTATCATGGTATTTTAAGGGAACGAAAACTTTAAAAAATATTAAAAATCTTCTTGACTCTAAACTCAACTTTAGGTTTATAGTTGACTTAGAATAGGAGGATTACTTATGAAATCAAAAGTTTATTTTACAAGAACAATAACACCTGAAAAGGTTTTAGAAATGTATGAAGTATTAGGAAAAGAATTAACAGGGAAAATTGCTGTTAAGCTTCATTCAGGAGAAGAAGGAAATCAAAACTTTTTAAAACCTGATTTTTGGAAACCAATTATTGATAAGTTAAATGGAACAGTTGTGGAATGTAATACGGCTTATGAAGGGTCTAGAAATACAACTGAAAAACATTTGATTACAATAAAAAAACATGGATGGTCTCGATATTTTGATGTTGATTTAATGGATGCTGAAGGTCCTGATATGATTTTAGATATTCCTGAAGGAAAAGTGATTCAAAAAAATTATGTTGGGAAAGATATGAAAAACTATGATGGTATGATTGTTTTATCTCATTTTAAAGGACATCCAATGGGTGGTTATGGTGGAGCTTTAAAACAACTTTCAATTGGTTGTGCTTCATCTTATGGAAAAGCGTATATTCATGGTGCTGGAGAACCTGAAAAGATTTGGACAGCTGATCATGATTTATTTTTAGAATCAATGGCAGATGCTGCTAAATCTGTTCATGAATATTTTAAAGGAAACATTGTTTATATCAATGTCATGAAAAATATGTCAGTTGACTGTGATTGTTGTGCAGTAGCAGAAGATCCATGTATGGATGATATTGGTATTTTAATTTCAACGGATCCAATTGCTATCGATCAAGCATGTATTGATTTGGTTTATGCTTCTGATGATAAAGGAAGGGATCACTTAATTGAAAGAATTGAATCTCGTCATGGTATTCATACCATTGAAGCAGCCTCAGCACTTGGATATGGTTCAAGAGAATATGAACTTATTGAAATAGATGATTAATCTTTTTCCATGCTTAAAAGACATAGTGTGATATTTAAAAGAGGTATTTGCCTCAATTATGTAAGAATGATAAAATAATAAAAGGTAAGAAAGAGTACTTACTTGAAGGCTAATTTAAGGAAAATAAATAGGAGGAAAAAGGAAATGAGTCAAAAGAAATTAGGTTTTGGTTTAATGCGTTTACCATCATTAGATCCAAATGATGCTTCAAAAATTGATATTGAACAAACAAAAAAGATGGTTGACACATTTATCGAAAAAGGTTTTACATATTTTGATACAGCATGGATGTATTGTGGATTTGCAAGTGAAAATGCAGCCAAAGAAGCCCTTGTATCACGTTATCCAAGAGATGCTTATACACTTGCAACAAAATTACATTCAGGTTTTATTAAAACAAAAGAAGACCGTGATCGTATTTTTAATGAACAACTTTCAAAAACTGGTGTAGAATATTTTGATTATTATTTATTACATGATATTAATGCACATAGTATTGAAGTTTATAATGAATTAGATTGCTTCAACTGGATTCAAGATAAAAAAGCAAAAGGTTTAGTTAAAACAATTGGTTTTTCTTATCATGATGGTCCTGAATTACTTGATCAAGTCTTAACAGAACATCCAGAATTTGAATTTGTACAATTACAAATCAACTATCTTGATTGGGACAGTGTTGGTGTTCAATCAAGAAAATGTTATGAAGTTGCTACAAAACATCATAAACCAGTTATTGTTATGGAACCTGTAAAAGGTGGAACACTTGCAAAAGTACCAGAAGAAGTTGAAAAAATGTTTAAAGAATATCATCCAGATATGTCAATTCCTTCTTGGGCTATTCGTTTTGCAGCAAGCCAAGAAAACGTTATGATGGTTTTAAGTGGTATGTCTAATATGGAACAATTAGAAGATAACTTAGGTTATATGGAAAATTTTAAACCATTAAATGAAGAAGAATATGCTTTAATTAAAAAAGCAGTTACTGCCATTAATTCAACAATTACTGTCCCATGTACAGGATGTGCTTATTGCGTTGATGGTTGTCCTATGAATATTGCTATTCCAAAATACTTCTCGTTATATAATGCAGATTTACAAGAAGTAGAAGAAAAAGGATGGACACCACAAGGAGAATACTACAACAACTTAACAAAAACATTTGGTAAAGCAAGTGATTGTGTTGAATGTGGTCAATGCGAAGGGGTATGTCCACAACATTTAACAATTATTCAATATTTGAAAGATGTTGCAGGTCATTTTGAAAAATAATAGAATATAGAAAATTACCTCATGGAAATGAAAAAATAAGTATTATTGGTTTGGAAACAAGTTCTTTAGAACAAGCAAGTCAAGAAGAAATGGCTCAAACATTAAATCATGTTTTTGATGCAGGAATCAATTATATTGATTTAGCGGCAGGACATGCACCTATTTTCTAAGCAGTTGGAAAAGCAATTCAAGAAAGAAGATTTAGATGTTGTTATGTTTAGCATCAATCCAGCTTATGATTTGAAGTTTGGTGATTATGCCATTGGTGAATTTGATGAACGTATGGATCTTTATCGTCGTCTTGAAAAAGAAGGCGTAGGTATTTCTGTCATGAAAGCTTTTTGTGGAGGAAAACTTTTAGATGCAGATAAGTCACCATTTCATCAAGCCTTGACAGAAACTCAATGTATGCAGTATGCTTTAGATAAACCGACTGTTTTAACGGTTTTACCAGGAATTAGAAATGATGAAGATTTAACGTATTGTTTGTCACCATTGTGATAAACGATGTCCATTTCATGTTCAACAAAGTAAACGAATGCAAGAAATTACTGATTATTTTCATGAATAAGATATAGAGATACGAAATCGAAAATAAACAAGAAGTTTATTATATATCAGGAGGAAAAATGGAAATTGTTGTTATTGATGGACAAGGTGGCGGAATTGGAAAAAATATTATACAAGTTTTAAAAGAAAAACATCCAGAATATACCATCATTGGTGTTGGAACCAATAGTATGGCAACAACACAGCTAAAAAAGGGTGGTGCTGATATTATTGCAACGGGGGAAAATGCTGTTGTTTATAATGTTAAACATGCCTCTATTGTTGTTGGTCCGATTGGAGTTGCTTTTGCAAATTCAATGTATGGAGAAATTACACCAGCTATGGCAAAAGCTATTGGAGAAAGTGAAGCACGTAAATATTTTATTCCAGTTTCTAAATGCAGTGCTCAAGTCGTGGGCGTTGTATCTAAATCAATATCTGAATATATTGATGACCTTGTTGTTATGATTGAAAAAATAGGAAAATAGAAAGTATCGTATACATGAAGTATCGATTATAGTTGAAACTATAAATGACTTATGTATACGATATTTTTTTGAGTAAAAATATATGACTTTTTTCCAATATTAAATAAAGCCTTTAAGTGAAATTATATAAAGAAGTTAAATAGGGGGATTTATATGAATAAATTAGAATTATTACAAGAAGAATTAAGAAATTATGGAAAAGTAGCAATTGCGTATAGTGGGGGTGTTGATTCCAATTTCTTATTTCATGTTGCTCTTGAAACTTTAGGAAAAGATAATGTTTTACCTGTTTTATGTCGAGGTGCTATGATGTCAAAAGAAGATATTGAAGGAGCACTTGAACAATTAGAAGGATCAAATCATGTGGTTTTATCAGTGAATCCATTAGATGTAGAAGCTTTCCATTTTAATCATAAAGATCGATGCTATCATTGTAAAAGAAGTATTATGTCAAAGGTTATTGCCGTTGCTAATGAACATGATTTTTCTTATGTTTTAGATGGGAAAAACAAGGATGATGAAAAAGTGTATCGCCCTGGTTTAAAAGCATGTGAAGAACTAGGAATTATTTCACCGTTAGCGAACAATAATTTAACAAAACAAGAAATTAGAGATTATTCAAAACAACTTGGAATTACTACTTATAATAAACCATCCAATGCTTGTCTTGCTTCTCGTTTTGATTATAATACAGAACTTACATTAGAAAAATTGAAACTTGTTGAAACAGGTGAAAAATATTTACATGATTTAGGAATGCTTCATGTTCGTTTAAGAGTACATGGAGATGTGGCACGTCTTGAAGTAGAACCACAAGATTTTATGAAAATTATTGAAAATAAAGAATTAATTCAAAATATTAAAAATCTTGGATTTAGATTTGTAACACTTGATTTAGAAGGAATTAGAAGTGGAGG
>UQVG01000188.1 GCA_900544435.1 uncultured Erysipelotrichaceae bacterium
GTTCACTTTGAAAAAAATGATTACCTACATTCTTTTCAAAGATACATTGATTCTCTTTTTGATAAATCTCATATGTCTCTAAAGTATTTTTTAACACATTTTTCATTAAAACATTCCTTGTTTTATGTTCTTTACTTCCTAAACTCAAATATATTTTCTTATGACAAATTGGATGTTCTTTTAAATAATCCAACCATTCTTCTTTCCATAAAGAACCCGACACACTAATTGCTCCATCTAGATCTAATTCGTGCATCGCATAAAGACTAAAAAGCCCTGCAAGTGAATAACCACTCATATAACATTTTAAAGAAAGCTTCTTTTGTTTAATTGTTTCAATTGTATGTAATAAAGCTTTTCCTGCTTTTGATTCAAAAGAAAGTTCATCTTGCCAATCATTAATTTCAATAACTTCTAAAAGATACGAACTCTTTTGAAAATAAGTTTTTGCTTTTTCAACAAACTTATCTTGTTCTTTCATCACAAGATAAATGATGATTCCTTCTTTATTCATCATCAACCTCTACAAAGATAGGTTCATGATGAAGAGCTGGTAAAATTTTTTCAAAAACATCTTTCATTTTAATTTTTAAACTACTTGTATTAATACAAGGATGGCATCCTAAATAATCATCTTCTAATAAATCTTTATCCATCAATAATTGAACATGATGTTCATGATCATTCATTAAACCTAAAACACTCACTGAACCAGGTGTAATATCTAAATATTCTAGCATTTTTTCATCACTTCCAAAGGATAGACGTGAACTGTTGATTTGTTTTGAAATCACTTTTGTTTTGAATTTTTTATGTCCTTTTAACATTAATAAATAATATTGACTTTTATTTGAATTAACTAAAAATAAATTCTTACAAATTGTCGATTTTAATGTCTTTTCTATTTCTAAACAAACTTCCATCGTATTAGCTTCATGATGATCAATACGTTGATATTCAATATCTAATTGATCTAGTAAATCATAGACTCTTTCTTCTTTATCTATTCTTTTATCTTGTGGTCTTCCAGTTACTAACTCCATTTAATCTACCTCATTTAAATTCACTTGATCTTTAATTTCATTAAATTTAATCACTGGTAATTGATTTTCACGATGTTCCCCTATAAATTTTTCCATCCATACCATATTATACCAGCGTTTAAATTTATAACCACATTGATGAAATTCACCAACCATTTGATAACCTAAATGATGATGATAATCAATACTATTAGTATCTAAATATTCATCATTTTTAATTGGTGAAGAAATACAAGCATTTAAATTCGTAATATTTTGTGCTTTTAAAACTTTTTCTAATGCTTGATAAAGTCGTTTCCCTACCCCACATTTTCGTAAAGTATGATCTACATAAATCGATGTTTCTACACACCAATCATAGGCTGCTCTTACATTAAAACTACTAGCATAAGCATAACCTATAATTTGATTATCTATCTTAGCTACTAAATAAGGATATTTTTCCATGACATGCACCATTCTTTGTTGAAATTCTTCAACCGATGGTACTTCATATTCAAATGTAATCGCTGTTTTTTCAACATAATAACGATAGATTTCTACTAATCTTTTAGCATCTTCTAATTTAGCATATGTTATTTCTATTTTCATAACTCATTCCCCCGTTTGCCTTATTATCTACCAAATTAAAAAAGATGTCCATAAAAATGAACACCTAAGATAAAGCTTCTCGCATTTCTTTTGAATAAGTAAAACCATTTCCACTGACTTCTTCTACATGAGATACAATAATAAATGCTTTTTCATCAATTTCTTTAATTTTATCTTTTAAATCAGGAAGTTTACGATAAGGTAAAATCGTTAAAACAACTTCTGTATCATTTCCATAAAAACCACTTTTACCATCTAACAAAGTCACTCCTGCATCCATATCATTTAAAATCATTGTTTTCATACGTTCAATTTCTTTAGACATTACAAGAACTTGAACACATCCTTTACCTGATGATAATAAGTAATTCATCATATAGGCTGTAATTAAAATTGTCATAATACCATAAACGATTTCAGGAACACTATGGAAAGAAATTTGTAGAACAAGGATTGTTGCATCAATCCCATTAACAAGCAAAGTCACAGGGACTTTAAAATATTTTTCAACAACAAGTGCTAAAATATCAAATCCTCCTGTAGAACCTCCAGCTTTTAAAACAAGACCAATTCCAAGCCCTAATAAAAATCCTCCTAAAATACAAATTAATAATTGATCATTTAATAAACCATGTAAATATGGTTGTTGATTAAAGAATTCTAATAAAATAGGAAATAAAAATGTTGAAATCAATGTTTTCATCGCAAAAGCTTTTCCTAAAAAACAAAATCCAATAATAAATAAAGCAATATTAATAATTCCTACACATAAAGAAACAGAAATACCAGTATAAAAATGGAAAACTGTACTAATACCAGAAACCCCTCCTGCTACAATGGAATTATCTAAAATCAAAGTACTAAAAGCAAATGCCATTAAAACGTTACCAATAATAATTTGAATAATTTTTTTCATATCTCTCACCTCGGGATATATCCTAACAATTTTTCTTTGTTAAGAATGTAACATATGTTACAATTTAGATAAGAAGGTGAAAAAAATGAAAATTAATGACGAATTATTCGATTATTTTAAACAAGCCGGTACCATTAAACACTATCAAAAAAATGATATTATTTATATGCAAGATGATCATGCAGATGAATTATGTCTTGTTTTAAAAGGACGTGTGCGTGTTTATCATATTACTAAAAATGGTGATGAAATTAATTATGATGTTTTAGATAAAGGACGTATTTTTGGTGAATCTTCACTTTATGAAAATGCTTATCGTCCAACAACTGTTTCTGCTATTAATGACGTTGAAATTATTACTTGTCATCTTGAAGATCTTTATCCTTATTTATCATCTTCACTTGATCTTACGATTACTCTACTTAAGATGTTCAATGATAACTGCAATCATTTAACTCAACTTTTAAAATGGGCACAAACCTATGATCGATTTGAAAAAGTAGCTGCTTTTTTATATGAATTAAGTGCTACAAACAATATTGAAAAAAATTTACTTTTTGGAGATATTCCCTATACCCATCAAGAAATTGCAGATTCACTTGCCATTTCAAGAGTAACTGTTACAAAGGTTTTAAATCAATTTAAAGATGAGGGTTTAATTTCAATTGAATATGGTCATATCAAAGTTTTAAAACGAGATAAACTCTACGAGCAATATTTATCAACACTAGTTTAAACAAAAATAAGTTATGTTATAATAAGATATAAAGAGGAGGAATTTATAATGGAAAGTCATGTAGGATGTTATGAAACAGGTTCACTTGATTTCTTTGGACCATTATGTGTCGTTGCCTGTTATGTTGATCAAAAAGATGAAGATGAACTTAATAAATTAGAATTAGATAAAGAAATGTCAGTAAATGATATTGAAAGAATTGGTAAGATTTTAAAAGATAAACTGACATATAGTTTACTTTTATTAGATAATAGTCATTATAATCAATATGTAAAAGAAGGACAAAAACTTTCTTGTATTAAAGCTAAACTCTATAATCAAGCAATGATCAATGTTATTCAACGTGTTGAACACCCTATCTCTAAAGTAACGATTGATGCCTTTTTGGCTCCAAAAAAATATTATCGTTATTTAAAAAGTAAAATCGTTGTTGTCCGCCATATAGAATTTAAAAAAGAAGAAATGTCTTTAGCGATGAAATGTGCGCATATTCTTTCTCAATATGCTTATCTTCAATATTATAAAAATATGTGTCAATCATTAAATGTAGCACTTCCTCGTGGTTTTAATATTCTCGCAAATGATGCTGGAACTTCTTTAGTACAAAAGTACGGAAAAGACATTTTATGGAAAGTTTCTAAAACAAATTTTCCAAACTACAAACAGATTTTAGAGAGAGTTGAATAAACTCTTTTTTCTTATTAAGTAAAAAAATAAAATAATACTTTATTTTTTATATAATAAGATTATCGGAGGAAATAGAAATGATTAAAATGATTGTCAGTGATGTTGATGGAACTTTATTATCACATGGTTACATCAATCCTAAATGTATTGAAAGTATAAAAAAAACACAAGCTAAAGGCATTGAATTTGTTGTGGCTTCAGGGAGAGACTATTATGGAGTGAGAAGTGTTTTAGATCCTTTAGATATAAAATGTTCTGCCATTTTAGGAAATGGTGCTCAATATTGTAATAAAGAAGGAAAAACCATTATGGATTGTTATTTAGATAAAGAAATGCTTAAAGAAATTCTTCCTGTCTTTATTGAAAATCATACACCCTATATGATTTTTACAACAAATGGTTTTTATAGTACTCTAGAACCTGATTATGTTAGAGATCGTTTTGCTTATCGTGGCAGTGTGCGTTTTGGAAATAAAATGGAAGATTTTTTACCAGGAGGAAAATTGAGCGATTCCCCTGCTTGTAAGATTCAACAATTTAATTCAATTGATGAATTCATAAAAAAAGATTTAGACATCATCAAAGTAGAAGCTTTTTCACATGATGAAGCAGAAATACAAAAAGTCCTTCCTTATTTTAAAGATATGAAAAAGATTGCGTATTTGTCTTCATATCCTGATAATGTTGAAATCACAAATGAAAATGCGCAAAAAGGACTTATTTTAGAAAAAGTAATTGAACAATTAAACATCAAAAAAGAAGAGGTC
>UQVG01000189.1 GCA_900544435.1 uncultured Erysipelotrichaceae bacterium
TTTAAAATGATGATAATTATATAAATATTGTGGCATCAAGAAATCAAAGATTGACCATAATTCTGCTAAACTATTTTCAATTGGAGTACCAGTTAAAGCAAAACGATACTTACCATTAATTAATTTAACAGTTTGTGCATTTTTAGTGCTTTGGTTTTTGATATATTGAGCTTCATCTAAAATGAAATAATAGAATTGATAATCTTTATATAATTCATAATCTCTACGAATATAGTCATATGAAGTAATAACAACATCATAATCTGGAATACTTTCAATCAATTTCTTTCTTTGAGAAATATTTCCAGTAATACAAATTGTTCTTAATTTTTTAGAGAATTTATTAATTTCATCTTGCCAGTTATAAATCAAGGTTGCAGGTGCAACAACAAGACTGACATGATTTTCACCAATACTATCTTCAATCAATGTCATAACTTGTAATGTTTTACCAAGCCCCATATCATCAGCTAAAATACCACCAAAACCATATTCTGACATTGTTTTTAACCATTTAAATCCTTGAACTTGATAGTCCCTTAAAATATGAGAATAATTTTGAGGAACTTTAATTTCTTCAGGATCTTTTTCTTCAATGTGAGAAATTAAATCTTGGAAATGTTGATCTCTGTTGAATTGCAATGATGAACTGTTCATAAAGTTTTCTAAATAAAGTGAATGATATTTATCAACTTCTACTTCACCATCTTTTAAATCTTTATATTCAATATTTAAATCATTAAATAATAAGTCTAAATCTTTAATACTATCATCATCTAAATTAATAAATTCACCATTTTTTAAACGATGATAATTCTTCTTATGTTGATAAGCATATAAAATATCTTTAATTTCTTCTTTATCAACATTAATGCTATTAATATCGATTTTTAATAAATCGTTTTGTAAACGAACCCCAATATTTAACTTCATATTTTTAGGTTTATTCATTTGTTTAATTTCTTCACTAATATAAATTTCACAATCATTATTGAGTGAAGGTAAAATACGTGTAATAAAATCATAAATATCTTCTTCATTATAAAGATAATACATTTGAGTGATTTCGTCGTATTCTAAATATTTTTCTAATGTTTGAATAACACCATCTAATTTTAATGGAAGTACTAAATCTTTTGGATTTTCTAAGATCGTATTTCCTTGATCATCTCGATAATCTAAAGTAACAGATAATTCATTATTATTATTTAAATCAACATAAATTAATAAAGAAATATCCATTGGTAGATATTCATCAATATCATCTCCTGTAAATTCGACATAAGGAACAACAGAATCAATGATATATTTAGAAAAACGTGGTAATTCATTATTTGGAATTGTAAGTGAATTGTTTTCTAAATGAGTAAGCAAAGGTCTTAAAGCTTCACTGCATTCTTTTGAATATCTATTAAGTGTGTAATGATCAAAATAATAGATGTATTGATGACCAATGATTGTAATGCCTTCTGGTTCTTTATATTTAATAGTTGTATAATCTTCATCTTTTTGAATTTCTAAAATGAAATTTTGTAAATCAATAGTTGTAAAATTAATATTGATGTCTAAATTATCATAGTGTGTTAAAAAGAAATCATCGATATTATCAGAAGTAATTCTAATACTACGATCATCATCTTTAAAATGTGAATATTCTTTAATAAAACGAAGTTGTTTTAATGAAGAACTATCAAATACTTTAGAGTTATGATCAGTGACTAAAGCATTTCCATATTCAATAATTTCATTTGCTTTTACATTTTGAATAAAAGTATTTAAGTTTTTAATTGTATAACTACGATCGCTAGCAATCTTATAAGATAAACTTAAACGATTAAAAGTGCTTTTTACTTGAGGTATCAAGCGAACGTGTTGGTTAAGTTGTAATTGATGTAAGCGATGTTTGTTTTTGTATTGTTCAATAAGTGAAAAAGTAAGATTAGCTTGTTCCTTTAAATGAGCAGCTTCTTTTTTAGCTTGAAGTGCTTGTAATTGATCAGCATAATTTCCTTTTTGATTGAAAGAATATGGTAAATCACTTGATTCTAATCCATAAAATTTCAATAAAATTGCACCTATATGTCCACATGCCAATTCATTAGGCTTGCAATGACTACAATCACAGTTGAATTCCAGAATATGACCTCCAGTATCTACTTGAATTGTAGCAGTATCTATTTTACCGTTAACGTTTGTACTTCCAACGATTTGATAAATTTGACCATCTTTAATTACAGACATGTTGGATATTGTATTATGTTGAAATAAGTTATGAGCGACTTTCCAGTTGGGCTCATTAAAGTACTTATTAATTTCATCATCTTTAATATACATAAGTGTCCCTCCCATTTAGCTATTATAACATTATTTTTTTAAAATGATGAGATAGAGATAAGCTTTTTTTTAATTTTTTAAAAAATAGGATTGCGAACAATCCTATTTCAATATTTCTTTATAAACACGTAAAACATTTTTATAAAAAATCTTTTCAATTTCATCTGTAGACAAGCCTGCTTCAATTAATGCATCATATAACATTTGATATCCACTTGCATCCTTCATTTCTAATTTTGAACCAATACCATCAAAATCACTTCCTAAGCCAATACAATCAATACCAGCAAGATTTTTGATATATAAAATATGTTGAACCATATCCTTAACATAACTTGTATGATGATTGCCTTCAGTTGTTAAAAAATCACTACAGAAATTAATTCCCATAACACCCCCACGACTAGCAAGCTTTAAAATCATATCATCTGACATATTTCTAGCAACACCACAAACTTGACGTGCGTTACTGTGAGAAGCAACAAAAGGTTTTGTTGTATGATGATAAACATCATAAAAACCTGCATCACTCAAATGAGAAACATCAATAATGATTCCTAAACGTTCCATTTCTTTAATATATTGTAAACCAAAAGGTGTTAAACCATCTTGATCATTGATTTTAAACATATCTTCATAACATGTTATATTTGAAAGATTAGGATGGCCAATCCCGTTTGCATGATTCCATGTTAAAGTAATCATTCTAACCCCTAATCTATAATAATGTTCAAGTAATGATAAATCATTTTCTACAACTGCTCCTTCTTCTAAAGTTAAAAGAGAAGACATAATACCTGCTTGTTGATGATCGATGATATCTTGATAACAAAAGACAGGTTTAATAAGTTTAGGATATTTTTCTATTTCATGATAGTAATGATTAATGAGTTGATTTGCTTTTAAAAATGGTTGAGGATTTTCGCTTAGATCGACAAACATCGCAAAGTTTTGTAATAAATAATCCCCTTTTTGCATTTTCTTTAAATCAATATGACCATCATTTTCTAACAAAGAACCAGCTTTTCCATGATGTAAATCATCATAAAGCTTTAAAATAGTATCACAATGCATATCAACAACTTTCATAAAATCTCTCCTAAATTTTATATGTAGAATGAATAGCACAACAAGCAAGACCACCATGGCATGTTAAAACAGCAGGAAGATCATTGATTTCTACATCAATACCATGGAAGGTTGTTTGAAATAATAATTTTGCTTTTTTAGCAAAAATTTCATTATCAGCGTGTGAAATATAAATCTTATGTTGTTTAGCGTTAACACCTAATTCATGGAATTTATCAACAATCGATTTTAAGATTTTTACTTCAGTTCTAGACATTGCATATTTATCAACGGCTTTACCTTGTTCATCTAAACAAAGCAAAGCTTTGATTTTTAACATCGATGCCATTCTGGCTGCCATTGGTGATAATCTTCCACTACGTGAAAGTTGTTTAAAGTTATCTGGATAAAGGAACGAAAAAGAATGATTTGTTTTTTCTTCTAAAGCAGCAAAAATTTCATCAACAGATTTTCCTTCATCTGCAAGTTGTTTTGCACAAATAGCCATATCCATAACAGGAGCACCTACTTGGCGACTATCATAAATATAAACATTATCTAAACCAACGGTATCTTTAGCAAGATGGAAACCGTTGTTTGTTCCTGATAAATCTGCAGAGCAGGTAATAATAATGATTGCTTCATAATCTTCTTCTTGCCATTTTTCCATTTGTTCAACAAGATAACCTGTATTTGGCTGACTTGTTGAAGGAATTTTACCATCTCTTAAATAGTCATAAAGTTGTTTAGTTGAAATATCGATTTGATCTTTATATTCATGACCATCAACGATGACACTTAATGAAATAAGTTCGATTCCGTTTTTTTGTGCGATTTCTTGATCCATTGCACTTGTTGTGTCTGTCACAATTAAATATTTTTCCATTTTTAATCTCCTTAAAATTCTAATTTGAATTCTTGATAATCTTCTGTAAGAGATTGAGTGGTTTTTAACCAAGCGTAGGCTTCCTCAAATTCTTCTTCAGTAATATCTTCTATTATTCCAAATTTAATAAGTTTACATACATCATATATACTTTGCCATAAAGCATCGAATTGATGATCTTTTGCATCAATATCTGCTTGTTCACTTTCTTGATAAACAACAAATTCATGTGCGATTTGACTTGCTTGTTCTCTTTGTTGGTCCATGGGATCCTCCTTATATTATATGTTTATATAATTATACCATTAATCAAATATAGAATGATATATAATATTACAAGAAGAAGCAATTTTTGAGATAAAATATAATTTTTTTAAAAAAATTATAAAAAAGGGTTGATTTATTAGAAAAAGGATG
>UQVG01000190.1 GCA_900544435.1 uncultured Erysipelotrichaceae bacterium
AATTAAAATAGGAATATTTCCTATTTTAATTTAAAAGTTCCACATTCTGTTTCTTGTTCATCACAAGGAGAACTACAATTGCATTTTGAAACTTTAATTTCATTTGCTAAACATTTATTATTGGAATCATGATATGCACATGTTGTAACTGAACATTTTACATCTTTTGCCATCATTTTCACCTCCATTATTAGTTTGAACAACATCCTAAAATCTATACAAAAATAAAAGCCAATTAATTTTGGCTTTTATCTTCATATTCAATTAAACAACTAAAAGAATATTCTAATTCAGATGAAAAACACATTGCAACACAATAATGCATTTGAATGATTTGATATCCTTGTCCAAGAAAATCATTGATTTCATCTTGCAAATCTAATTCATGAGTACATTCTATAAGTTTAACTTTCATAAACAAAGTATAATCTACAAAAGTTAAAAAAATTGTCATTATTGGTTAATTTCTACAGCAAATTCAACCTCAAAATTTTTACCAACAGGTAATTCAACACAACTTTCTTTTTCTTTAAATTCACCATTAAAATCAGTATAGTCAGCGTGTCCAACCCATGGTTCAATAGCAATTAAACCACCAACATGTTTTGCTGCCCAAAGTCCTACATGATCAAATCCATTCATATGAAAAATAATAGATTTGTCATGATTTAATGATTTAAGAGCAATATTTTCTGATTTAAAGTTTTTAATAACAATTGCATCTGTATTAAAAAGTTCTTGTCTAACAAAAAATCTTTTTTCATGATCAAAGAAAGGTTTTTCAATTCTTGACATTCCTCTTTTTTCAACATCGATAATTTTTCGATTACAAGTTTCATTTTCTGAAAATTCTAAATAATAATCATTACTTGATTCATTTTCCATAAATGGGCAAGCAAATGCAGGATGACCACCTACTTGGAAATAAATATTTTGTTGATCAATGTTTTTAACTTCAATGTGACATGTTAATTTATTTTCAACAAGTCTATATGTGACATTTAATTCAAATAAGAAAGGATATTGTTTTATAATTTCATCATTAGATTTTAATGAGAATATTACTTCAGTATCACTAACTTGGTTTGTTTCAAATTCATTGTGTCTTGCAAAACCATGTTGTGTCATATGATACTCTTTACCATTAATCACACATGTATCATTTTTTAATGCTCCAACAATTGGGAATAGAATCGGTGCACTATTAGCCCATTGAGAGGCATCCCTTTTCCACATATAATTTAATTGATCTTTTTTTCCTTTAATTGAAATAATTTCTGCTCCTTTTGGATGTAAAGAAACAGTCAATAAATCATTAGATAATTCTACCATAATAATCCTCCTATCAGTATTTTCATTATATCATAAAATAAATTCTAAAAAAAAGAAAAAGATTATTTCTAATCTTTTTCGTGTAATGAATTAATAATACTTTCAATTTTATTTCCATATTCTAAAGAAGTATCTAAAATAAAGTGTAATTCAGGACATTTTCTTACTTTTAATTTTTTAGAAAGTAAATTACGAATAAATCCTTTAGATCTTTCTAATGCTTCCATTCCTTTTTCTTGATTATAATTTTTTCCTAAAAAAGTAACATACACTTTAGAAATAGATAAATCATTAGTTGTTTCAACAGCAGTAATTGTACACATACGTAAATCTCTATCACGTACTTCATTTTGTAAAATTAAAGAAACTTCTCTTAAAATTTGAGTATTTATTCTTTCTGTTTTTAATGACATAAGACCAACTCCTATTTCTTTTCTACTTCTTCCATTACATAGCCTTCAATGATATCTCCTTCTTTAATATCATTGTAGTTTTCAATATTTAATCCACATTCAAAACCAGCATTAACTTCTTTAACATCATCTTTAAAACGTCTAAGTGATGCAAGTTTTCCTTCATAAACCACAATACCATCACGAATCAAACGAATACCACAATTTCTTTTAATTGACCCATCAGTAACATAACATCCAGCAATATTTCCTACTTTACTAGCTTTTATAACTTGACGAATTTCAGCTTGTCCAGTAATAACTTCATGATATTCTGGTGCTAACATTCCTTTCATAGCAGTTTCAATTTCTTCAACCATTTTATAAATAACATTATGAAGACGAATTTCAACATTTTCTTCTTCAGCTTTATTTCTAACCTTTGCATCAGGTCTTACATTGAAACCATAGATGATTGCTTGAGATGCGCTTGCTAAAATAACATCAGATTCAGATATTGCACCAACAGTTGAACGAATTACATTAACTCGAACACCATCAACATCAATTTTTTCTAATGATGCTTTTACAGCTTCAGCAGTTCCTTGTACATCTGCTTTTACAATAATATTTAAGTCAATAATTTGACCTTCTTTAATTTGAGAATATAAATCATCAAGAGATAGTGCAGCTCCAGAATTACGATCTTTTTCAATTTTAGCTTTCATACGTGTTTCACCAACACTACGTGCTTGTTTTTCTGATTCGAAAACCATAAATTTATCACCAGCAACTGGAACTTCATTTAAACCAGTAATTTCAACAGGTGTACCAGGTAACGCTTCTTTAATAACACGTCCTTTATCGTCTAACATTTGTCTTACTTTACCAAAAGCAGTACCAACAACAATTGGATCACTTGTACGTAAAGTCCCATTTTCAACTAATAATGTTGCAACAGCTCCTCTACCTTTATCAAGTTTACCCTCTACAACACTACCATATGCATAACGATTTGGATTTGCTTTTAAATCAGCTAATTCAGCAACAACAGTTAATGTTTCTAATAATTCTTCAATACCAATTTTCTTTTTAGCAGAGATTTCACAATAAACTGTATCTCCACCCCATTCTTCAGGTAATAATCCTTCTTCAGCCATTTCAGCTTTAATTCTTTCAGGATCAGCACCTTCTTTATCAATTTTGTTAATTGCAACAACAATAGGAACTCCTGCAGCTTTTGCATGGTCAATAGCTTCTTTTGTTTGAGGCATAACTCCATCATCAGCAGCAACAACGATAATAACAATATCAGTCACTTGTGCTCCACGTGCTCTCATTGCTGTAAAAGCTTCATGACCTGGTGTATCTAAAAATGTAACTTTTTTACCATTTACTTCTACTTGGTAAGCACCAATATGTTGAGTAATTCCACCAAATTCACCATCAACAACTGCAGATTTTCTAATAGTATCTAGTAATGTTGTTTTACCATGGTCAACATGTCCCATGATTGTTACAACTGGACATCTTGGTTGTAAATCAGCTTCATCATCAACAACTTCAATATTTTCAAAATTAACTTCGTCTACTGGAACATGTTTTTCACATTCACAACCATATTCTAAACAAATTAATTCAACTTGTTCATCATTTAATGATGAATTGATTGTTACCATAGTTCCTAATAAAAATAATACTTTTATAACATTAGCAGGCGTTTGTCCTAGCTTTTCAGCTAGTTCACCAACAGTAATTCCTTCTTCATAAGAAATCACACCATCTTTTATTTCTGATGTTTCTTTCTTTGTAGGAAAGTTTGATTGTAATTGTTTCTTCTTTTGAGAACCTTTTTTCTTTTTAAATTGTTTTGCCATAAAATCAACCTCCTATCAATTCTTTTATTTTTTTTGCAAACCCTTGATTTGTAATACCTAATGCAACACGATTGTTTTTTCCAACTGCTTTAGAAATTGTATCAATATTTTCATCAACAATGAAATAATCAACATGATAAAAATGACATTTATCTGTAATTTTTTTCTTAGTATTAGCACTTGCATTACTTGCAATAACAACAAGTTTTGTTTCATTAGCAGCAATACTTTTTATCAAAGTTTCTCCTGAAACAATTCCCTTTGCAACATTAGCAAGTCCTAATAAATTTAAATATTTTTTATTCATCACAATATTTTTTTAACTCCTCAAAAATTTCATCAGGAATTTCTACTTGTAAAGAACGAGATAAAACTTTTTTCTTTTTAGCAATTTCAATTGCTTCTAAGCTTCTTTTTAAATAAGCACCTCGTCCATTCATTTTACCAGTAGCATCTACAAATACTTGACCTTCTTTATTTCTTACAACACGAATTAATTCTTTTTTAGGTAATTGTTCATTTGTTGCAAGACATTTTCTAAGTGGAATTTTTCTCATTCTATCTCATCCTAATCTTCATCATAATATTTGTCATATTCATCATAATCGATATCTTCATCATATTTACTATATTCATAATCTTCATAATCATCAAAATCTTCATAATCATCTACATCTGATTCTGAAGTGACTTCTTCAACTTCATTTTCAACATTTCCTGTTTCTTCAACAACAACTTCTTTTCCTTCTTGGTTATCTAACATTTCTTGAGCAAATTCATCTTGGAATGTTTCATCAACAGGTAATTCTTCTTTTTGTTGAATTTGTTCCATTAAACCTAATTCAGTTGCTTCAGATAATGATTTAATATCAATTTTCCATCCAGTAAGTCTAACTGCTAATCTTGCATTTTGACCACGTTTACCAATAGCTAATGACAATTGATCATCAGGTACAATAACTAATGCACTATGTTTTTCTTCATCAACAGAAACAGTTAATACATCAGAAGGTGATAATGCATGTGAAATATAAACAACTGGATCACTTGACCATTCAACAATATCAATCATTTCACCATGTAATTC
>UQVG01000191.1 GCA_900544435.1 uncultured Erysipelotrichaceae bacterium
AAAACATATAAAGAAATTATTTTTAATAATATTTTTACATTTTTCAATTTAATCAATATTCTACTATTTGCATGTCTTGTTTTTGTTGGATCTTATCGTAATACTCTTTTTATTTCTGTTATCTTTTTTAATACTTTAACAGGAAGTTATCAAGAAATAAAAGCAAAAAAGACATTAGATCAGTTAAGTCTTTTAACAAAACAACAAATTGATGTTTTAAGAGATAATCAATTATCTAAAATCAATATTGATGAAATCGTTCAAGATGATCTCATCATTTTAAATACAGGAATGCAAATACCTGTCGATTGTGAACTTTTAGAAGGTCATATAGAAGCAAATGAATCACTTCTTACAGGTGAAAGTGATGCTATTTTAAAAGTCAATGGTGATTCACTTCTTTCAGGAAGTTTTGTTACATCAGGACGTGCAATTTGTAAAGTAATTCATGTAGGAAAAGAAAGTTATATTCATAAGCTTACCGCTCAAGCAAAAGAATTTGAAAGTAAAAAATCCGAGTTATCAAAATCAATTGACCAAATTTTAAAAATTATCTCAATTATTATCATTCCTTTATCAATTTTACTATTTTTTAAAGAATATTTTATTGGTCATTATCCATTTAGTGATGCAGTTGTTTCAGTTGTAGCTGCTGTTTTAGGAATGATTCCATCTGGACTTGTATTACTTACAACAATCGCCCTTTCTTTAAGTGTTCTAAGACTTGCTAAAAAAAATACTCTTGTCCAAAATCTATTTTGTATTGAAACTCTTGCTCGTGTGGATACCATTTGTTTAGATAAAACAGGAACACTTACTGAAGGTAAACTTAAAGTTGATGATGTTATTTGTTTTGATGATCGTTTTAATATTGATCAAATTATCAAAAATATGAATTATTGTTTAGAAGATGGCAATATGACATCTATGGCACTTCATCAATACTTCTCTAAAGAAAAAAATTATCAACCTTTCTTTGTTATTCCTTTTTCATCGCAAAGAAAATATAGTGCTGTTTCTTTTAATGAATTTGGAACTGTTTATTTAGGAGCAAGTCAATTTATTTTTGAAAATCTAGATTCTAAAATTGAAAAGAAAATTAAAACTTATACCTCTCAAGGTTTTCGTGTTTTGTGTATTGGATATACTCCAATAATTATTAATGATAATACTTTAATAAAAGATTTAAAATGTATTGGAATTTTAATTTTATCTGATGTTATTCGTCAAGACGCTAAAACAACATTAGATTATTTTAAAAGACAAGATGTCGATATTAAAATTATTTCTGGAGATGATCCTGTTACTGTTTCAGCAATTGCTAGACGTTGTCATCTTTTAAATTATGAACATTACATAGATGTTTCTTCTTTATCGGATGAACAAATAAAAGAGGCTATTGAAAAATATACTATTTTTGGACGTGTTTCTCCAAAACAAAAACAATTGATGGTCAATGCTCTTCAAGAAAACAACCATACTGTTGCAATGACAGGTGATGGTGTTAATGATGTATTAGCTTTAAAAGCGGCAGATTGTTCAATTGCTATGGCTTCAGGAAGTGATGCAGCTAAAAGTGCTTCACATATTGTTTTATTAAAAAATAACTTTAATGCCATGCCGCATATCGTTAACGAAGGAAGACGTGTCATTAATAATATTACTGCTTCAGCATCAATGTATTTAATTAAAACAATCTTTTCAGTTGTTTTATCGATTGGAATGATCTTATTTGGACATGGTTATCCATTTAAACCTATTCAATTAACTATTATTTCTGCTTGTTGTGTAGGCATCCCGACTTTCTTTTTGACCTATGAACCAAATTTCAAAAGAGTGTCTGGTGATTTTTTAAAAACAGTCTTTAAAAACGCCTTCCCTTTTGCCTTTATGATTGCTATTTGCTCAACAATTATCGTTAATGGTGGTCGTGTATTAGGTTTAGAAAAAGAAATGCTTTCAACAATTTGTGTTTTACTTACAAGTTGGTGTTATTATAGTGGTTTAAGACATATTTATTCACCATTAAGTCATTATCGTATTTTTGTAATCTATATAATGCAAATTGTTTTATATATTTCTTTAATTGTTGGTCATCAATTTTTAGGATTGGGAAATATTGATTATATTGGTGCCATTACTTTAATGTTTTTAGTTACTTTTTCAAAAGTCATTTATTTATTGAATTTTGAATTATTTGATTATACTTATTTATTCTTACAAAGAAAGCGAAATAAACACAAATAAAAAGGACAAATGTCCTTTTTATTTACATACATTTTTCTTCAATATAACTTTGGCATGTTTTTTCAACAAATAACATATCTTCTTTTAAATCTCCTGTAAAATGTAAACGTTCCATATTTCTATGTATATAATCATTTTCTCTGATAAACAAATAACTTGATTTAAAATTTAAGTCAAATACAAAAGCCATATAGGAAACCCACATATCTACTTCATTGTGTCTATTTTCTTTTAAAATCAAAGTATGATTTTCAATATCTTTCAAAATATTTTGAGAAACTCTTTGACTATAAAAGTCAGCATCTGAAATACTAAACAAAGTTTGTATTGATTCTATATTTTTTACTCGAAAATTATCTAACTTATCACTATCTCTAATAAGAAGAACTTGTTTTAATAAAGAAGGTTCTAAATTATTTGGTATTTTGTATACAGAATGATAAGCAATCGCCTTTTCGATAATTTCATCATATTGGTCATCATCAATAAAATTTCTAATCATCCCCTCTTTAAATAAAACCTGCACCCCTAATTTAGCATGATCAATATTTCGATCATCAAAACTATTAAAACGTTTTATTTGTTCAAAACGTCCTATATCATGCAATAAAGCAATTAAATAGGCTAAGTCTCTTTCAACACCTGTAATATTTTCATGGAGGCATAGATATTCAGTTGTACGTACGACTTCCAATGTATGAACAAGTTTTAAATGAATTTTATCATTCGTTAAATCAAATTGACGAACATAATCCATAAAACTCTCTTTTGCTTTTAAAATATCAAACACCTTGACCTTACTCCTTTCTTTATTTTATACTATACCATAAAGTGAGGTAAAAAATATGAACGACTTATTATTAAAACAATACATTGGTTTAATTGAATGTAACAATGAAGAAATTTCAATTCTAGCTAATACATCTGCTTTTATTATGCAAAATTTTCAAGATATCTCTTGGGCTGGATTTTATTTATTTAAAAACAATGAACTTATTTTAGGACCATTCCAAGGTAAAATTGCTTGTACTAACATTCCTCTAGATAAAGGAGTTTGTGGTAAAGCAGCATCTACTCAAAAAACTGTTATTGTAGAAGATGTTCATCAATTTGCAGGACATATTGCCTGTGATAGTGAAAGCAACAGTGAAATTGTAATTCCACTTATAAAAGGAGATCAATTATATGGTGTACTGGACTTGGATTCTACATCATTTAGTAGATTTTCCAAAGAAGATCAAATTATTTTTGAAGAAATTTCAAAAATTTTAGTTCAACATTTATAATCTTTTACATATCTTTGAAATGAGGGAAAGCCATGAAAAGACATCTTTTATTATGTTGTTTAATAGTAATAATGAGTATACTGGGTTACTTTTATTTTCAAAGAAAGATTATATTTATTGATCATCCAACAATTGAAATCAATAGTCCATTTTATTATAAAAAATATATTAAAAAAGTTAAAAATGGTTCTATCAATGATGTCACTTATAATGCAAATGATTTAAACAATCAAACTTTAGGACATTATACAGTGACATATTTTTTTAAAGGAAAAACATATCATTTGAAAATAGAAGTTATTGATACAAAAAAACCAACTATTAAAGAATTTGAATCTTTAAAAATTGAAAAAGGGAAATCTTATGATTTAAAAAAGGGAATTATTATTAAAGATAATTCTAATCAATACAATTTAACAATTGATACCAATGATTTTAATCCCAATCAAATTGGAAACTATACAATTTATTATAAAGCAAATGATCTTTCCAATAACCAAACGATTTTCAAAAGAAAAGTAACTGTCGTTAAAAAAATAGAAATTGGCACACATATAGAATCTAATAAAAAAATAGTGTATCTTACGTTTGATGATGGTCCCAGTCAAAATACTGATCGCATTTTAAAAATATTAAAAAAATACAACGCTAAAGCAACTTTTTTTGTTACTGGATGTCATCAAGAATATAATCAATATATTATTGAAGCTTATAAACAAGGACATACTATTGGTTTGCATAGTTATTTGCATGAATATCAAGATATTTATTCCTCTAAGGATGCTTATTTCAAGGACCTTAAAAAAATAAAACAAATGGTTAAACAACTTATTGGTATTCAAGTCCACTATATTCGTTTTCCAGGAGGAAGTTCTAATCGTATTTCTAAAAACTATTGTCATGGTATCATGTCTCAATTAACACGTGAAGTCATTAAACAAGGTTATCAATATTATGACTGGAATGGTGATACAACAGATGCAAGTGGCAATCATATCCCAACTGCAACAATCATTAAACAAGCTACAAGTGAAACACATCAAAATATTGTCCTTTTAGCACATGATACAGATGCTAAAGATACAACTGTAGCTGCTCTTCCTTCTATCATCCAATATTATAAACAAAAAG
>UQVG01000192.1 GCA_900544435.1 uncultured Erysipelotrichaceae bacterium
ATAATTTTTTCTAGCTTCTTTTAATCTTTCAGGACGTAAAAAACTTCCTACAAATTCATATCTATTTAATTGACTCATATCATTCATTCCTTTCAAACTATGTCTTTATTTTATCAATCAAAACATAGTTTGAATAATACAAATAATATCTACTTAGATATAGTTTAAAACTATATTAACCATTGTGCATAATGCACAAATGTATGCAATATTCTCATAACCTCAACACATATAATTTTTATACTTTCTTACATATAATATAAGTAACAAAAGGGATATAAAATACTAAGGAGGAACAAAATCATGTGTGTAAATTACTATTCATATTTAACAACTAATCAAGCAGATTCTCAACCAGGTTGGGCTAAAAAAGACAGATTCGATTCAAGCAACACAACATTATCAAAAATTAAAAATCACGTTGTTAAAAACTATTTCTCTAAACTATTTAAATAATATATAATATTGAAAAACCTGCACGAGATGCAGGTTTTTTTGGTATATAAATAAATTAATTATTTACAATATAGTCATAAATATCTTTACGAACTGGTTGATCTAATTGATAAAGTATTTCACATACTGGACTGTTATTCGCCATTGTTTCTTGTTTAATATTCAAGATATTTCCTAAACCTAAATAATAAAATTCTTTTGATTCTTCATCCAGTTTATTTTTTCTAATAAAGATATGTATAGATGTATGATTTTTGTTAGCATTAATAAATGGAATCATCTTATCATCTTGTAAAGTCATATTTGATTTAGATATTGCAATAAATGTTTGAGGATCTACAAAACGATCATTATATTTAGTAGTATCAGAAATATTTTCATCTTTTTCATAATTAACAAAAATTGGCAATGTGTTTGTATGTTCATCATATCTATATCCAAACATTACAGAACTTAAATTTTTTTCCCAATTTAATAGTCTGCAGACATCTTCATAAGTATACTTTTTATAAAGACATAAATCAGTATCTTTATAGCGATTATTATATTCATTTTTATATTTTTGTATTGCATAATCTAATACTTCAATCACTTGTCTTTTAAATTCATTATTTAAAAGCAATTTACTGAACGTAGGAGAAATATTATTGTTTTTATCGATAATTTCAACATCTGCATAAGTTTTCTTAGATGTTCCTGCTGCAAAATTTTGAGTAAGATAATTTATTATACTCTCATAATTAATATCTGATATTTCAATGTTATATGTATTTTTCATTTCTTTTTTCAAATAATTCATAAGATTTGATTTTTTTTCAATGGCAAGACGAATCGTTTCAAGTTCTTGTATTCTTTTTCCTGATGAAAGTTTGTTAGAAATAAATTTTAAATATTTTTCTTCTAATTCGGTAAACTGAACATGGTAATCATCATCATATTTTTTTAATAATTGATGATAAGATCTTAGTTCATTATTTTGAAATATCTTTTGAATATCAATAGAACCATATTTTTCAAAATCGCTAATTTTTGGAATTCTTCCAAGCTTATTCTTTAATTCAAAATACTTCTCTTTAATTAGTTTCAAACCATCAAGTTTAGCCGCATCAATAGCATCAAATATTCTTTTCTTTGATATTTCATCAAATTGAATAGTAGAAGCACCTGGTATTATTAGATTTCCTTCACTCACAAACCTTCTCAAATTATCTTTATTGAGATTTGTATTGCCACTTAAAGCAATAGGAATAAAGAAGTTCTTTTCATAATTTCCAATAAAATCAATAACAACTACGTAATCTTTTTCTTCATTTTTTCGAAGTCCTCTACCAAGTTGTTGAATAAAAATAATAGATGATTGCGTAGGTCTTAACATGACAACTTGATTTACTTTAGGAATATCAATTCCTTCATTAAAAATATCTACAGTAAAGATATAATCAAGACTTCCTTCTTCATTTGATTCTAGAGAATCCATAGCTTCTTGTCTTTGTTTTTCAGAAGCTTCACCAGTTAAAGCACAAGTATGAAAACCTCTTTGATTAAACATTTCAGAAAGCTTACAAGCTTCTTCTTTTCTACTCACAAAGATTAAACCGTGAACATGATTTCCTGAATAACCATAGTCATTAATTTTATTAATAACATAATCAACTCTTTTTTCATCAACTAGTAAATTAAAATCAGACATATCATTAATAGGTTGATCATCAATTGTAATATCAGTTATTCCATAATAATGAAAAGGACATAATAAGTCATATTTCATAGCTTGTTGTAATCTTATTTCATAAGCAATGTTATAATCAAACATTTTATAAATATCAAAATCATCTGTTCTTTCAGGAGTTGCTGACATACCTAATAGAAACTGTGGTTTAAAATAGTTTACAAGTTCTTGATAAGAATTTGCTCCTGCTTTGTGAACTTCATCAATAATGATGTAATTAAATTCTTCTTTAGAAAAGAGTTGTCTATTTTCAGGTTTATAAATTGTTTGAATTGTTGCAAAGATGTAATCACAATCTATATCTCTATTATCCCCTGAGAATAATCCCATAGATTTATCTTTAATAATTGTTTTAAAGGTTTCCATCGCTTTAATAGCAATACTTCTACGATGAACAACAAATAACATTCTTTTTGGATTAACAGCTTTTACATCAAATGCTGCAAGATATGTTTTACCTGTTCCAGTAGCACTAATAAGTAGAGCTTTGTCCTTATTATTTTTTCTTAGGTTATCTAATGATTCTAAAGCATTTTTTTGCATATAGTTTGGTTTTATTTCTTTAGAGACATTGATTGTTTGATGTCTTTGAGGTTTTACATAAACTTTTTGATAATCTTCAATCCATTCATTTGTTAGAGGGATAGATTGTTTCCATTGTTTATTAAATTCATCTTCAACTTTTAAAACAATCTCTTTTTGTGTATCAGAAGAAAAGAATAGATTCCATTCTTGATTTACAGCTAAAGCATTTTGTGTAAGATTGCTACTACCAATCATAATATCTGTTTGATCTTTTTTATGAAAGATATATCCTTTTGGATGAAATCCTTTACCTTCAAATATTTTTACTTCAATATTTTCATATTTTAATAGCTTTTTAAACATACTTGGAGCATTAAAACCTAAATAAGTAGAGGTAATAATTTTTCCAGGAATGTGATGATCTCTTAAATAATCAAAACATTCTTTAAGTGCAGCAAGACCAGAATCAGCAATAAAGGCAACAGATAATTCAAAAGAATCACAGTTTTTAAAAAGTAATTCTAATTCATGAGATACTTTTATATGTTCTTTATAATTGTTGTAAACAAGACGTGGTTGAAATTCTTGAAGAGTTTCCATAACCCTAACCTCTTTTCTTTAATTCATTAATAACTTCAATATCCGCTGGTATCCATACAATAGATTCATCATTATTTTGAGGATCAATCCATTTACCATCTAAATGTTCTAATAAAACAAGATGATCATCTAATAAATGACAAATAAAACAATCCATTTCTAAAATAAAATCAGGATATTCATAATGTACATGATAGAAGAAAGAATCAACTTCTATATGAGCTTGCATTTCTTCATAAAGTTCTCTTTTTAAAGCATCTTTAGGTTTTTCACCAGGTTCAATTTTTCCACCAGGAAATTCATACATTCCCTTAAATTCACCATACCCTCTTTCAGCTATAAAAATCTTATTATCTTTTTTTATTATTCCAGCAACAACATTAATTGTTTTCATATAATTCCTCCAACTGTAAAACTATTCCAATTATAACATAAAAAATCTCATAGGCATAAAGCCTATGAGAAATAAGAAATATAGAATTTTCTATATTAGTAGAATAAACTTGTAAATTTATAAAAAATAGTGTGTTTTACCACAGTAATTTATTTAAATCTGAAGTAGTTAATTCGCTTGATTGATATTTCTTCCATATATCATTATAATCGATTTCTTTTAATGAAGCCTGAATTTTAAAAGAGTCATCGTGAATATAATTTTCAGTTAAAGATTTATTAATTTTATAAAGTATGTAATTAAGTAGTTTTATTTTGAATAACCGCATTTTAATTTCTTTATATAAAATATAGCTGGAGGAAAGCCCATCTGTTTCAAACATCCAACCAGTTTCTTTGACAATTTTAAGAATATGCTCGCGACTTTTATTAACATGAACCTTGAAATTATATGAAGGTTCGTTGTTAGTTAATTCAATTGAAGCGGATGTAGTGTCATATTTAGTTAATTTTTTGACTAATTGAACAAAATACTTTCTTTTGTATCCTAATTCTTTTAAATCTAAAATAATTAATATACCATCATTAAGATTTAATTCAGTGACCTTTTTTGAATAGTCAATAGTAAAAAAATGTTTATTTTTTAATATACCTTTTACTTCATTAATATTTAATGAAGATAGTTGTCTTTTTTCTTGTCCGGAATTATCTTGTGTTTTATAATAACTTGGTTTTACATATAAATAAGATGTTCCGTATAGTGCCAGGCTATACAAAGCCTTATCAATATTTTTTTCTAATTCATATGAAAAATCGTATCCCGCATGTCGAAATAAATTTTTTATATTTTTATCATGCGAAGTAATATAAAAAAATTTATTTTTACTTAATTTTTTTTCTCCAAGTGAATAGGAGTATCCAGAAAACAGATC
>UQVG01000193.1 GCA_900544435.1 uncultured Erysipelotrichaceae bacterium
TAACAATATTCATATTTATTCATATGGAACAGCTTTAAATATAGCAGAATCATTTAAAGAAAAAATGATGAAAATAGGAAAGAATGTATATATTACTAATAATTTAAATTATCAACGTTATGAAGTAAATTGTATTCCTAAAGGGGATTGTGTGATTTTTATTTCTTATTCTGGAGAAACCAAGACACTTATCAATATGGCAAAAACATGTCAAAAGAAAAATATTCCTTTTTTAAGTTTAACTTCTTTTGGAGAAAATACGTTAAGTCAAATGAGTGATGCTAAATTGTATATTTCTACAAGAGAAAATTTAACGCATAATATTGCAAATTTTAATAGTAATTTATCTATTTATTTTTTATTGGATTTATTGTATGCTTCTTATTTTTCTTTAGATTATGAAAATAATTTTAATAAAAAATTACAACTTACATCTAAATCAGAAAGTACAAGACATTCTTCAAATCCAATATTAATGGATGAATCTAAACAGTGTTAAATAATAAAAAATATTTAATTCTTAAATTTTTAAACATTGTTAAAAACGAAAGTTATTCAATTATAAAAGCCTTTCTTCTATGTTTTAATAACCATAGAAGGAGGGCTTTTTAAATGAAGATATCAGATCAATTCCTATGGGGAGGTGCAACAGCAGCTAATCAATATGAAGGTGGTTACCTTGCAGATGGAAAAGGATTAAGTATTGCAGATGTAGAGATGGGAGGAAATATTGATCATCCTCGAGAAATACACGAGAGTGTTCATCCTCATACTTATTATCCAAGTCATGAGGGAACTGGGTTTTATGATCATTATAAAGAAGACATTGCATTATTTGCTGAAATGGGATTTAGATGCTTTAGAATGTCTATCAATTGGACACGTATTTTTCCTTTAGGAGATGAAGAAAAACCGAATGAAGCTGGATTGAAATTTTATGATCAAGTTTTTGATGAATTATTAAAATATCATATAGAGCCAGTGGTGACGATTTCTCATTATGAAACACCATTACATTTAGTTCAAAAATATGGTTCATGGAGAAATAGAAAAATGATTGATTTCTTTATGAATTATTGTCAAACAATTTTTAAACGTTATAAAGATAAAGTAAAATATTGGATGACTTTTAATGAAATTAATGAAACGATGAATAAGAAAAATCCTTATCATCAAGCTGGTATTCTTTTTCAAGAAGGAGAAGATAAGGCATCAACTGTTTTACAAGCAAGTCATCATATGTTTGTAGCAAGTGCCAAAGCAGTTATTCTAGGACACCAAATTAATCCAAATTTTAAAATTGGCTGTATGGTTCAATATCCAGAAAGCTACCCAGCAACTTGTCAACCAATAGATCAAATAGCTAAAAGAGAATATATGTTGTTTACACATTATTATTTAGATGTGATGTGTAGAGGATTTTATACGAATACATGTTTGGCTAAACAAGAACAATTGGGAGGAAAATTGATTATTGATGAGTGTGATGAAGAAATATTAAGAAAGGGAACTGTTGATTTTATTGGCTTTAGTTATTATTTTTCTTCTATTGTTTCTTATCAAAGAGATGGTTCAATTAATGCTAAAGGACGTAATCCTTATTTAGAACTTACAAATTGGCGTTGGCATATTGATCCTTTAGGATTAAGAGTTGCACTTAATGAATTATATGATCGTTATCAAATACCATTATTTGTTGTTGAAAATGGATTAGGGGCTGTTGATCAACTTAATGAAGATGGTACTGTAGATGATCAATATCGTATTGATTTTTTAGGAAAACATATTGAGGCTTTAAAACAAGCTATAGAAATTGATCATGTTGATGTTATTGGTTATACAACATGGGGATGTATTGATTTAGTTTCTGCTGGAACAGGAGAAATGAAGAAAAGATATGGTTTTATTTATGTTGATAAAGATGACCAAGGAAATGGAAGTTTAAAAAGATATAGAAAGAAATCGTTTTATTGGTATAAGAAAGTAATTGAAACCAATGGACAAACAAAATTTGAATAGGAGGAGAAAATGATGAATAGTTTTTTTGATAAAATGGGTGAAAAACTGATGCCATTTGCATCTAAAGTAAGTGCAAATCGTTATTTAAATGCGATTAAAGAAGGTTTCTTTGGCGTAATGCCAGTTATTATTGTTGGTTCTTTATTCTTGCTTTTTACAAGTATTCCTATTAATGGTTATAGTGAATTTATGACAGGACTTTTAGGGGAAAATTGGAGTCAAATATTTATGGTTCCTTATCGTATGAGTTATGGAATCATGTCTATTTATGTAGTTGTAGGAATTGCACGTTCTCTTGCACATTTTTATAAAGTAGATACAAGAGAGTCTATTGTTGTATCATTTATTGCTATCTTCATGTTAACACCTGTTTTAGTAACAGAAGATGGACTAAAAGGATTACCACTTGATAATTTTAGTGCATCAGGATTATTTTTAGCAATTATTACAACTTGTTTAGCAGTAGAAATCTTTAGATTTGTTGTTCAAAAAGGATGGACAATTAAATTACCAGATTCAGTACCTCAAAATGTGGCAAAACCATTTGAAGCTTTAATTCCAGTAGCTATTATCTTTATTATTTTTAACTTTGTAAGAATTGGTTTTGAAATGACAAGTTTCAAAAGTGCACAAAATTTCATTTTTACAATGTTACAACAACCACTACAATCCATTGGTAGTACATTACCAGCTACAATTTTAGTTTTATTAATAGAATCAATTTTATGGATCTTTGGTTTACATGGATCAAGTATTGTTTCTTCAGTAATGAATCCTATTTGGAGATCATTATCTGCTGAAAATGCTGCAGCAATTGGACTTGGAAAAGCTGCTACACATATTGTCAATTATCAATTTATTGCTAACTTTGTTAAATTAGGAGGAACTGCAGCTACTTTAGGATTAGCACTTGTGATTGTTTTTACTGCTAAATCATCTAGATATAAAGCTTTAGGTAAATTATCATTAATTCCTTCATTATTTAATATTAATGAACCATTGATCTTTGGTATGCCAATTGTTTTAAATCCAATTATGGCTATTCCATTTGTGATTGCTAATATTACAATGGCAATTGTCACTTATGCTTCTACATATATTGGATTAGTTCCAGTAAGTATTGGGGTTGAAGTTCCTTGGACAACACCACCAATTATTTCAGGCTTCTTATTATGTGGTATTAGAGGAGCTCTATTACAAATTGTATTATTACTTATCTCTATGGCTATTTATTATCCATTCTTTAAAATGGTAGATAAACAAGAAGTTAAGAAAGAATCTATTGAAAAGGCATAATTGCCTTTTCTTTAATATAGGGGGAAAAATATGTTATATAAATATGAAGAAGATTATATTGAACAAGAAGCTAAGTATTCTGTAGAACTTTTAAAACAGTTAGCAGCTATTCCGGCACCTTCTTATCATGAAGAAAAAAGAGCTCAATTTTGTAAACAATGGTTTGAAGAAAGAGGCATTGATGCAAAAATTGATAAGATGAATAATGTAGTGATTAAGATGTTTGATGAAGGTCAAGATATTGTGGTATTTTGTGGTCATCTTGATGTTGTTTTTGCTGATATGGAACCGTTAAAAATAACGCAAAAAGGGCATTATTTATATGGACCAGGAGTAGGAGATGATACAGCTAATGTTGTTCATTTAATGCAAGTGATTCATTATATTCACCTTCATCATTTACATGGAAAGACAGGTGTTTTATTTGTTTTAAATACGTGTGAAGAAGGTTTAGGAAATTCTAATGGGTGTCGTTATATTGTTGAACAGTATAAAAATCGTATTAAATCCTTTATTTCCTTTGATGGGTATTTGAATCAGTGTACGAATAGTGCTGTAGGTTCTAAACGTTATCGTTTGACTGTTCATTGTCAAGGAGGACATTCTTATGCTGATTTTGGTAAAGAAAATGCTATTGAGACTTTAAGTAAAATTATGTATGAATTAAGTCATCAACAAATACCAACAGAAGCTAAAACAACTTATAATTTTGGAAAAATAGAAGGTGGAACAACAATTAATGCAATTGCTTCTACAGCTACATTACTCTATGAATATCGTTCTTCTATGCAAAGCTGTTTAGATATCATGGAGAAACAATTTCAAGAAATTGTTTCTCATTATTCAAATGTAGAAATTGAAATTTTAGGAGTAAGACCTGGAAATGGTTTATTAAATCAAGAGGAATTTGAAAAATTTACAGATCATAATGTGAGATTGATTAAAGAATATTATTTAGATGATGTAGAAAAATGTGCTAATGGTACAGATTCAAATATTCCTTTATCTTATGGAATATGTGCTAATACGATTGGAACTTTAATGGGAGAAAAAGCACATACTTATGATGAATGGATTGATTTAGATTCTTATAAGATAGGTTTTAAAGTCATGATGAATATTATTTTAGAATATTTTAGGAATTAAAATGAATGTTTATTTAGTAATTAATAAAATTTTACAATTGTTTATGATGATTGTTTTAGGTTTTAATTTAGGAAAAATGAAAGATTTTGATGAAAGTTTTATTGATAAAATGAATCGTTTTGTTTTAAATATAACAATGCCTTGTTTAATTA
>UQVG01000194.1 GCA_900544435.1 uncultured Erysipelotrichaceae bacterium
TTTAAAGTATCTATTCCATATCTTCCTTGCATAAATTGAATTAATTTTTCTTTCATAAACATCTCTCCTTAACTATGATGATGAGATTATATGCTTGAATTGTGTATTGAACATGAACTCTAAAAATGATGTTCCACAAGATGAGCTGTCGCGTTTTGTTTTTGTTTGTGGTATGATAGCGTGGGTGATGAAAATGTTAGTGTCAATGACAGATTTAACAAAATATAATGGAGAAAAGTGTATTTTAGATCATATAGAATTACATATAGAAGATAAAGATAAAGTAGGAATCTTAGGAGTTAATGGGACAGGGAAATCCACATTATTAAAAATAATTGCGGGAATAGAAGACTATCAAGGTAAAATAAGTTATCAAAAAGATATCCGTATTAATTATTTACCACAAACGCCACTTTATAATGAAGATGATAGTATTATGGAAACTGTTTATAAACAATTAGATTCTAAAGAAATTCATGATTATGAAATTAAAGCACAGTTAGGTAAGTTTGGTATTATAGATGAAACACAAAAGATTAAAGAACTTTCAGGAGGTCAACTTAAAAGAGTTGCTTTAGCGATTGCTTTAATTAAACCTTGTGATTTACTTATTTTAGATGAACCAACAAACCATTTAGATAATGGGATGATTGAATATTTAGAAAAATTCTTAATTAAATGGTCTAAAGGCTTATTAATGGTAACACATGATCGTTATTTTTTAGAAAGAGTTGTTAATCGTATTATTGAAATAGATCATGGTCAAATTTATAAATATGAAGCTAATTATTCAAAATATCTCGAACTTAAACAAGTTCGTTTAGAAACACAACTTTCTAGTCAAAGAAAAAGAAAACTTTTTTTAAAAAAAGAATTAGAATGGGTACGTGCTGGTGTACAAGCCCGTACAACTAAAAGCAAAGATCGTCTTCAAAGATTTGAAGAATTATCAAAAGTTAAAGATGTAGAAGTCAATGGAAAAGTAGAAATGATTCATACGTTCTCTCGTCTTGGTAAAAAGACGATCGAACTTCATGAAATTTCTAAAAGTTTTGAACAAAAGAAACTCTTCGATGAATTTTCATATATGTTTAAACAACATGATCGTATTGGTATATTAGGAGATAATGGAACAGGAAAATCAACTTTATTAAATATTATTACAGGAAATTTAAAGAGTGATACGGGATATGTAGAAATTGGTGAGACTGTTCGTTTTGGTTATTTTAAACAAGGATATGATGATCTTCCAATGAATAAGAAGGTCATTGATTATATTCAAGAAATCTCAAATGACTTTAAAGTAGATGGTCAAGGATTATCTGCTAAAGATATGCTAGAAAGATTTTTATTTGATGCCAGATTACAACATACACCAATTTCTCGACTCTCTGGTGGTGAAAGAAGAAGACTTTATTTGTTGCGTGTATTAATGATGATGCCTAATGTTCTTGTCTTAGATGAACCGACAAATGATTTAGATATTGATACTCTTAATATTTTAGAAGATTATTTAGATAATTTTGAAGGTATTATTATGACTGTTAGTCATGATCGATATTTCTTGGATCGTATTTGTGATGGTTTGTTTATCTTACAAAATCAACATTTAAAATATGTTAATGGGGGTTATAGTCAAAATCTTGATACAACAACTAAAGAAGAAAAAGAAAAGGGTCAAGGGGCTTTAGCTTATAAACAAAGTAAACAAAAGAAAATCAAAATGACTTATATGGAAAAGAAAGAATTTGAAGAAATTGAAGATGTCATTATGGATTTAGAAACAAATTTAAGTCAAATTGAAGAGAAGATGAATGGTGTTACTGATTTTAAAGAAATTGATGAACTTTCAAGACAAAGAGATGACCTGCAAAAACAAATTGATGAGAAAAATGAAAGATATCTTTATTTATTAGAATTACAAGAACAAATTGATAATCAATAATTGACTCTTGTATATACATATAGGATAATAGAGACATGAAAAGGAAGGTTTTAAGAAATGAAGAGATTATTAAGTTGTACAAGTAGTGAAATGTTGAAAATGGATGGTCAAGAATTAAAACAAGCCATTCTTGCTAGTGAAGGAAGAACTGTGATGACAGAAACAGTTGTTGCGATCGAACCTTTATTAGGAGATCTTACAAATGCTGAACTTGCTGTTTCATTTGGAAGTGACATGGTTTTATTAAATTGTTTTGATTGTAATAACCCAGAAATCAAAGGATTACCAGAATGTGATAATCCTGTAGAAAAATTAAAAGAAATCGTTGGTCGTCCAATTGGATGTAATCTAGAACCAGTTGATTTAGAAGCTGAATTAATGGAAGAAAGACGTGTGATTTCTACAGGTAGACAAGCAAGAAAAGAAACTTATATTAAAGCTCAAGAATTAGGTTTCAACTTTATTTGTTTAACAGGAAATCCAGGTGTTGGTGTTTCAAATCATTCTATTTGTGAAGCTATTAAAGAAGCTAAAAAATATTTTAAAGGTTTAATTATTGCAGGGAAAATGCATGCAGCTGGAATTGATGAACCAATTGTTGATATGGATAGTATTAAAGATTTTATTGAAGCAGGGGCTGATGTTATTTTAATGCCAGCAGTTAATACAGTTCCAGGTTTATCTGAACAAGAAGTGACTGAAGCTTGTCGTTATATTAAAGCTCATGGAGCTTTATCATTAAGTGCGATTGGTACAAGCCAAGAAGGTGCAGATGAAGGAACAATTCGTGAAATTGCTTTATTAAATAAAAGATGCGGTATTGATATTCAACATATTGGAGATGCAGGATTCTGTGGTATTGCTTTACCTGAAAACATCATGGCTTTATCAATTGCGATTCGTGGTAAAAGACATACTTATCATAAAATTGCTTCATCAATTAATAGATAGAATGTCATTTATGTTTGAAAGATGTCATTTAAGTTGTAAATAATGAAAGAACGGTTGGTTTATGATACATTGATCATAGATCAATCGTTTTTATATGGAGGTTATTATGAAAAAAGGAATTATTATTACTGTTATTTTATGTTTATTAGCCATGATTTTTTTATCAGGAAGTATCGGTGTTTTTTATAAACCGATAGAAGTTTCTTTATCAGTTGTTGTCGCAATTATTTTAATTGTTTTAATTGTTCTCTATTTAAAGTATAAAAAAGGAAAATAAAGATGAAAGTGTTATTTTGTGATGATGATTTAGAAATGTTAAAGCAATTGGAAAATGATTTTAAGGTTTATTTTAAAGATAAAATAATTGAATTAGAAACAAAGTGTCTTTATCAAAAATTTAATGATCTTCAAAAATATGATATTTGTTTTTTAGATATTGATTTAAAAAGTGAAGATGGTATAGCTTTAGCTAAAAAGCTAAAAATATATAATCCTCAACTTATTATCATTTTTATTTCTCAAAGGGAAGATCTTGTCTTTCAAACTTTTTCTGTACAGCCTTTTCAATTTATTAGAAAGAAACATTATCAAGAAGATCTTAAAGAAGTATTTAATCAATTAAATTACTCTTTACAACAAACAGCAATGACCTTAAATATCAATCATCAAAAAATATATATCAATCCTTTAGATATTCTTTCTGTTATTTCTTTAGATCATGATGTTATTATTACAACCAAAGAAAAGACATATACACTTAAGGATTCATTAAAAAATTTCTGTCAAGAAAATGAAAAGTATTTCATTATACAAATAAAAAAGAATCTAGCCATTTCTTTATATCAAGTAAAGAATGTAAAAGGAAATAAAATTACATATGAAAATCAAGAATATACGATAGGTAGAATTTATCAAAAGAACTTTAAAAATCTTTATGAAAGGTATTTAATGACATGTTTATAGAATTTATTTTAAGAATTATTGAAAATATTCTTTTAGCCTATTTTCTGGGATACTTTTTAAACTTGGAAGATAAAAAAGAGTATGTGTTAAAGACGGCTTTTTTAGGGAGTATGCTTTCATTTTTTAGCTTTTCAACATTTCTTTATTTAGGAAGTTTATTTTTGATGCATTTTATTTTTTTAGAATATATTCAAAAAGAAAGAAGAGTAGAACATGTTCTTTATCCATTATTACTTGTTTTAATTCTTTTTGTTTGTAATTGTTATAGTGAAAGTTTATATGGTTATATTGGTGTTCAAAATATTTTGATTTTACAATTATTTTTATTTTTATCAAAGATGTTATTTGGAGGAGTTTGTTTATTTATAAATGAAATGATCAATGGTAAAAAAGATGTATATCATATTTTTAAAGAAACTATTATTTTTTCTATTCTTGTATTATTTGTTTTTATCTTTTATATTTTTGCAAGACAAATAACAAAGCATCATTTAGATACCTATACGCTTTTTATGATGACTTTCTTTATTTTGCTTATTTGTTTGTTTATTTTTCTTTATTTTATTTTAATGAAAGAAAGTGAAAATAAAGTTAAGTTAGAACGTGTACAATTACAATATCAAAGCCAAAGAAAAAATATTTCTCATATTCAAAGATTACATCAAGAAATACTGACAAAAGAGCATCGAATGATTTATGTTTTAAAGAAGATAGAAAATAT
>UQVG01000195.1 GCA_900544435.1 uncultured Erysipelotrichaceae bacterium
TTTGTAAAAAATATATTTATGATTTTTATAAATTCTAAAGAACATATAAGATAATACATAAAAAATGTAAGATAGAACCAACTAAAATCCATAAATGCCAAATACTATGCATATATTTAATCTTGTTTTGTAAAACATAGAAAATAACACCGATTGTATAAGCAAGTCCTCCTGAAACAAGTAACCAAATACCATTCATTCCTACTGCTTGTGGTAATAAATTAATTTTAAAGATAATACACCAACCCATCACTAAATAACAAATCATTGAAAAAGTTTGATATTTTTTAATATCGATTGCATTTAACGTAATTCCAATCACTGTCATGATCCATATGACTGCAAATAAAATCCAAGCCCATTTAGCATCAACTTCTCTTATTGAACAAAGTAAAACCGGTGTGTAAGTTCCCGCAATCAATACAAAGATACTGCAATGATCCATAATTTGGAAAATTTTCTTTGCTTTAAGCTTAGGTGATAAACCATGATAGATAGCTGACATTGTATAAAGAAGAATCATCGAAATTCCATAAACAATCCCTGAAAATAAGCCATAACCATCATGACAAAAAATAATACATAAAACTAATGCGGCTATTCCCATCGCCCCACCTACAATATGAGTTACCATATTAAATATTTCTTCACCTTTTGTATAAACAGGTAAAACACGATCATCTAATTTTGTTCTTTTCATACACATTACCTCTTTTAACTATCTTATGTAGTATTTAATACTATGTCTTGTAATTTACACTTATAATAACAATCTCATTTCCCTATGTCAAGTGATGAAATTATTTATTTTCTTGTTTTCTTTTTTCCTCTATAATAGAGAAGTAAAAAGGAGAAAAATTATGAAAAAAATCGCAAAATTTGAAAAAGTATCATATAACCAATTTAAAAATGATTTCATGGATTCATTTCCTCAATATAATGAAAAAGAAGTAGAAGAAATCTATCATTCCATCCAACTTCCAAAACGTGCCACAAAAGGATCAGCTGGATATGATTTCTATAGTCCTATTGATTTTGAATTAAATCCAGGACAAACTATTAAAATTCCTACAGGTATTCGTGTACGTATTGAAAATGGTTGGGTATTAGGTTTATATCCTCGTAGTGGTTTAGGATTTAAATATCGTTTACAACTTAATAATACAGTAGGTATTATTGATAGTGATTATTATAATAGTGATAATGAAGGACATATGTTTGTAAAACTTACAAATGATAGCAATGAAGATAAATCACTTTCTTTAAAAGCAGGACAAGGAATGGTTCAAGGAATTTTCTTTGAATTTGGAATTGTTGAAGATGATGATGTCACTGAAGAAAGAAATGGTGGCTTTGGCTCAACAACAAAATAATTACGTTTATATCGTAAGGTGTCGTGATCAAACACTTTATACTGGTTGGACAAATCAGCTAGAAAAGCGTATTGAAGCCCATAACGCTGGTAAAGGTGCTAAATATACAAAGGCAAGAAGACCAGTCGAACTTGTTTATTTTGAAACTTTTGAACATAAAAGCGAGGCTTTAAAAAGAGAGTATCAAATTAAACAATTAAAAAGATCAGAAAAAGAAAAGCTCATATTAAGCAAAAAGAAGATCTAAACTGATCTTCTTTTATGCTTTTTCTTCACTTAATTGATAAATCACTAAACCAGCAATAACAATCAAACATCCTAAAATCTTTGAAATAGAAAACATGTTATATACAAAAGCATCAATCACCATCCCACTGACAAGTTGTCCAATAAAGCTTAATAAAGTAAGGATAACAGGTGATATTCTAGGAACAATAATATTTAAAATCAAGATATTAAAAACCCCTATGATTCCACCTAAATACATCATCAAATTCGTTTTATCTAAAGAAATATTTATATGTTGAACACCAACAATCATCAAAACAAGCATTAAAATCAAACTTGTTATAAAGCCTGTAAAGTAATTATAAAACGTTCCCTGATAAGCTCCCATTTTCTTAGAAAGCATCCCATTGACACTACGGCTTAAAACAATTGTAACTCCTGATAGAATAGAAAATATAATAGAAATCATAATAACATCACTCCTATTCCTAAACAAACAACTGCTAATCCTATGATCTTTCCTATATTTAATTTTCGAATAGATGTCGCTAGCCATCCCTTATTTTCTAACAACAAAGATGTCATCATTTGTCCTAATAATCCTAGTGCTGTCATTAAAGAAGCTCCTATCTTACCAATCGCAAAAACATTAAAAATAACGGTTAATACCCCAATACATCCTCCACAATACATATATAAAGGAATTTGTTTTTTAAAACAAACTTTCTTATCTTTGATTTTCATAATAATTAAAAAAGTAACTAAACCAACTAAATGAATGATAACTGTTGATAAATAGACCCCTGTATAATCTGATAATTGCCCATTAAATACATTCATTGTCGTTACAATAATCCCACATAATGTGGCTAATACAAAATCCATCAAGATCACCTCCAGAAAGAATTATAGTGATTGAACTTGATTATAAATACGACATATGTCATATTGGTGATGGTGATTTAGATGAATTATTTAAATGAATTAAAAAAATTAGAAATTCTTCACGTTGATAATTATCAATATATTGAAATTAAAAAATTAAATAAAGACGAATATTTATTACATCAAGGTGAAAAGCTTAATTATATTTATATTCTTTTAAGAGGAAAAGTGAAAGTAAACCATATTAATGCGAATGGAAATAGTATGTTATGCAGTTTTAATAGTCCCTACTCTATTATTGGTGATTTAGAATTTATCACTCAATCTCCTATTATTAATAATGTGATTGCTTATGAAGATTGTATTTGTGCAACTATTTCCCTTTCTAAATATCATGAAATATTAATGAATGATGTTTTCTTTATGAAAACCATCGCAAAAAATCTTGCCAGCAAGCATTCTAAATCAACTCAGAATCAGTCTATTTCATTAAATTATCCAGTTGAAAATAGATTAGCGGCTTACTTTATTGTTTCTCATAAAAACTCTATTGTTCAAGATAATTTTGTAGTCGTTGCTGAATTGATAGGTTGTAGTTATCGTCAACTCCAACGTATTCTTCAATTATTTTTAGATAAGAAATATATAAAGAAAATCAAACGAGGAACATATCAAATTATTAATTCAAATGCCTTAAATCTATTAGGTGAAGATGTTTATCAGTTTTAAAAACCTTGGCAATGCCAAGGTTTTACTCTAATGTAATATGTCTTTTTACTTTTTCTTCAGGATGCATATTATCTCTTCGTTTACCTGTCATGTCTAATACTTTTACACGGAAAACTTCTGTTGCACTTGCCATTTTTTCATTGAATTTGAATTCTTCTTCATGATAATGTCTCATTAAAATTTTTAACGCAGCAATCTTATTTTTATCCTCGACAAATTCTACAATACCATGTCCAATAATACTTTCATAACCCATTGTGCATGACATTCTTTCATCATACATAATAATATTATGTTCACAATCCATTTCAAAAGTAACTTTATTATTTTTTCTTATTAAATCAAGTTTTGTGCCTTCTTTGGCACTATGGAAATATAGATAAAGTTGTCCATTTTCAATATCTGTACCAAAATTTAAAGGAATGATATAGGGAAATTCATCATCAAACAGCGCTAAACGACAAGTATCACACTTTGCAATAATTTTCATCATTTCATCAAAATCAGTAATTTCTCTATCTTTTCTTCTCATACTCTTTTCTCCTAGTCAATAAGATTAAAATGTTTTAATCCTTTTAAAATTCCTTCTTTTTCAACATCATCACAAATATAACATGCATGTTGTTTTACTTCATCACTGCCATTTTCCATCACAATAGGATAACCTACGACATCTAACATTTCAATATCATTATGTCCATCACCAAAAGCCATTAATTCTTCTTTTTGATAACCAAAATGTTTTGAAACAGCTTGAATAGCCGCTGCTTTCCCACCTGTTTTGGGAACAATATCATAAGCATAGTCATGCCATTTTGTGACTTTGACATGTTTGGTATTTTTTATAATTTCTTTTATTCCTTTTTCATCTACATAAGGATCTACTTGGTAAATGTTATCTATATTGATTTGATTACTTATTGGTGGAATCATTGTTGAAATAGATGCTTGAGCATCTATGACTCTTTGATTTACATGAGTAATATACATTTGATTGCTTTCAATAAATAAACAAGGATAATTATTTTCTTTTACAATCTTTACAATTTCTTTTAAATCCTCTTGAGGTATTTTATTATCATAAATAATTTGTGAACCTATTGTACAATAGCCACCATTTAATAAAAGATAGCCATCAAATTCAAACTGTTCAACAAGTTTTAATTCTTCTAGCTCTAACATATGTCTTCCACTGGCTATAAACAATTGAATTCCTTTTTTCCTTACTTGTTTTAATCCTTCAATCACTTCTTTTTTTATAGAAGGTCTTTTCCCTGAAATCAATGTTCCATCAATATCTAAAAATATCGCTTTAAT
>UQVG01000196.1 GCA_900544435.1 uncultured Erysipelotrichaceae bacterium
TTTAAAATACTAAACAATAAATTAAGTGCTAAATAAGTAACAATTCCACTGACAATAAAACTAATTAAATATGGAAGCCATAATGCAGCTACAGTTGAACTTGTTAAAAAATGTTTAAGTTTTAAAATAATTGCTCCAAAACTTACTGGCATAAACATAAAGAAAGAAAAATCTCTTGCTGCTTTTTGATCAAGACCACCAAGCATTCCTCCTGTTAAAGTAGAACCACTACGGGAAATACCAGGAAGTAAAGCTAATAATTGGAAAAATCCCATTCTTAAAGCATCCCATAAATTCATCTTCTTTGCTGTTCTTTTACCTTTATATCCAAATTTGTGAATAAGCATTAAAAAGCAAGCTGTAACAAGTAAACAACATCCTACTAATTTAGGATTAGAGAATGCATGTTCAATATAATCATTTAAAAAGAATCCTCCAAGAGCAGCAGGAATTGTTGCTACAATTAATAACATACAAAATCTAAAATCAGGTAATAGTTCGTCTCTTTTTTGTGGCTTAGCAATATATCCAAAAAAAGATTTGATTAAACGAATAATATCTTGGCGATAATAAAACATAATTGCAATTAATGAACCAGTATTAACGATAACTTCAAAAGTAACATCATTCATTTGTGGAACCATTAAACCAAGTTTTTCAAAAATACTTTGGAATAAAACTAAATGTCCACTACTTGAAATAGGAATAGGTTCACTAAAGCCTTGAATAGCACCTAAAATTGCATAGACAATAATATCTTTAATTAAATTCATAATTTCACCTCGTCACCCATTATATATGAAAATATTATAAAAATATACAAAAACATTTTTTAGACAAAATAAACATATACTAAAAAAAAGGAGGAAAAAAATGATTGTTAATTGGGTTAAAGAAGATGAAGAACTATTAGAACCATATGAATGGTCAAATGGTGATGATATTGAAATCATTTCAACACTTTCATGTTTTAAAGTTGATCAAAAGACATTACATGATTTTATCTATGGATGTTTACAAATATTTGATCAAAAGATGTGTCAAAAAGTATTCGCGATAGGGGATGGTCATTATGCTTTAGCGATTGAAACAGATGATCAAGGTAAATTATGTTATCGTAGTGTTTTTGATTTTTGTGATCGTGATAAGATGAATAAAAAAATTGCTGCTTTAGAATTATCTACTATACATTATCAAATGTATGATGAAGGAGAAATGAAAGAATATGGATTAACAAGAGAAGAAAGATTAAAAAAGCAATTTATTGAACAAAAAATAGATGAATTATATATAGAGGGTTATGATGATTTTTTAATGTTATGTAGACAACTAAATATTGAAGATCAACAAAGTATCCAAAAATATAATCATTTAAAAAATAAAATAGCCAAAGGCTATTCATTTATTCATGAAATCTTATTTTATGAACTTACAAAAAAGAAATAAGCATATGCTTATTTCTTGATTGTAATACCAATTTTTCTTTCTACTTTTGCAAGTTTCTTTCTAGCCATATAACGTGCTTTATCAGCACCTTCGTTTAAAATAGTATCAATATAATCACCTTGATTGATTTCATGATATTTATCATGGATTTTTTGTAATTCATTACCTACAACTTCAGCTAAATCTTTTTTAAATTGACCATAACCAACACCTTGATAACGTTCTACAAGTGCATCAATTGATTCACCACTTAAAATAGAATAAATTGTAAGTAAATTTGAAATACCAGGTTTATTTTTAACATCATAATAAATAGCGTTATCACTATCAGTGACAGCAGACATAATTTTCTTTTTAGAAACATTGATATCATCTAAAATATAAATACATCCTTTTCCTGTTTCATCAGATTTAGACATTTTCTTTGTTGGATTTTGTAAATCCATAATACGTCCACCTACTTTTGGAACAAGTGGTTCAGGTAATTTAAATGTTTCACTATAACGATTATTAAATCTTTCAGCAATATCTCTAGCTAATTCACAATGTTGTTTTTGATCTTCTCCTACAGGTACATAATCAGGATCATAAAGTAAAATATCAGCATTCATTAATGAAGGATAGTTAAAAATACCAGCTCCAATAGATTCATCTTTTTTAAGTTTACTTGCTTTATCTTTATATTGAGTCATACGTGATAGTTCACCCATTGACACCATACATCCTAAATACCAACCAAGTTGAGCATGTTCTAAAACATCAGATTGTAAAAATAAAGTTACTTTTTTAGGATCTAATCCAGCAGCTAAATATAAAGAGATTAAATCTTTTGTGTTTTTTCTTAAATCTTTTGGTTCTTGATAAATTGTCATACTGTGTAAGTTTGCGACAAAGACAATCATTTCATATTCATCTTGATATGAAACAAAAGGTTTAATAGCTCCTATATAATTTCCTAAAGTTACTCTTCCTGTTGGCTTGATGCCACTCAACATTCTTTTCATACATTTCCTCCTTAAAATAAAAAACGTCCTTCAAAAAGGACGTTAATAACGCGGTACCACCTTAATTCGTATAAATATATACGCTCTTAATTTTAACGCAATTAGCGACAAAAGACTCATGCCTTTTGTAACTCCAGAACCCCAATTTCAACTATATCAATGGCTTATTTCCATCACCCATAAGCTTTCTATAACATTTAATATAATTTACTTATGTTCCTTCAAAGTCTTTAGAAATATTATAATAAGCTCATTTATAAAAATCAAGATATTTAAAAAAAGAATATACAAAGTTTAAAATTGTTGTATAATTACATACAAAGGAGTGATTGTATGATACGTATATATACCGCCCCAAGTTGTGCTTCTTGTAGAAAAGTAAAATCTTGGTTAAATGAAAATCAAATACCTTATGTAGAAAAGAATATTTTTTCTACTTTATTAAAAGAATCAGAACTTCGTGAATTACTTGAACGTAGTGAAAATGGTACAGACGATATTATTTCTAAAAGAAGCAAAATCATAAAGGAAAACGACATAGATATTGATTCAATGAAAATAAATGATCTTATTAAATTTATACAAGCTAATCCTTCGGTTTTAAAAAGACCAATTATGATTGATGAAAGAAGATTTCAAGTAGGATATAATGCTGAAGAAATAAGAGTTTTTATTCCTAAAGAACTTAGAAAACTTGCTGAATGTCATGATATGGATCATTGTCCACAATTTACAAATAAAGATTGTTTGAATTTTAAAAAAGAATATGAAAGAGATAGAGAAAAAGAATCAAATCATTAGATTGATTCTTTTTTAGGAGGAATTTATGAAAAAGTTTTTAAAAATAGTAATGACATTGATTTTAATTTGTTCAAGTTTTTATCTAGCAATTTCATTATTTATGAATCATTTAATTATTAATGATATGGTACCAACAGTAACTCAATCAACAGCTGTGACAACAGCTTTAGAAGATGCTTGTCAAAATGTTTTAAGTACAATGAATATGGATGAAAACAAAAGTCAAGAACTTGTGACTTCTTTACAACAAGATGAAAAAACACAAGAACTTGTCAATGAATATATTGATACAGTTTTAAGTAATGGTTCAGCAAGTGATATTGATGAAACACTTTTAAAACAAACATTAGAAGATAGAAAAGATGAAGTTTATTCATTATTAAAACCTTCAATTAGTGAAGAAACATTTTCAACATTATATAATGAAGCTATTAATCAAGTAGATTTACAAGCAGTTAATCAAAAGGTTGTTAATAAAGTTGAAAATACGATGGAACAATCAGGTGAAACTTATAAAATGGTTAAAAAAGTATATAGCTTTAAAAATACAACACATATTATTATCAGTGCTGTTTTATTAGCTGTGTCTACAATTTATTTAATTTTAATTTCTTATCAAGATCGCTTGATTACAAAATGTTTATCTGTAAGTTATCTTGTTTGTGGAATTATGACTTTCTTAATTGCTTTTGCTATTATTTTAGGTTTAACAGCGATGGTTTCTTCTACGATGAATATCCAATTAACATCTATTAGATATATGTATGTTTGTGGTGCTGTTTATTTCTTTGTAGGAATTGTTTTATTGATTATCAATGCTTTTTTAAAGAAGAAAAAACGTTATCATTATTATTATGAATAAAAAAATGAATAGGCTTTGCCTATTCGTTTTTTTATAATGTTGATAACATTCTTCTAGTTTTACTTGCACAATTTCTTTCATATTTTAAATGATAAGGTTGAAGAAGTGTTTGAAAAGCAAGAATTCCTTGATGATAATCATTGACTTCAAATTCTATTTCATAGTCATGATGTTGATTATAGTCATTTTCATCTAAAGATAAAACACCTTCAGGCAATATAATATCATGACGAATAGTCTTTAAATAATAACCACATACCAAATCCTTTATATAGATGCCTTTTTCTTTTAAAATATCAAATATTTCATTTTCAACTTCTTGATGATTAAAAATAGCTTCTTTAATATCTTTATCAATATCAATATTTAACTC
>UQVG01000197.1 GCA_900544435.1 uncultured Erysipelotrichaceae bacterium
ATACTTTAACACTTGCTATTTTTGATATAACAAGTGAAGAAGATGTTTTAAAAATTATTAATTAGAGGCTAATAAGTAAATAAAAAAGCATCTATATCGCAAAAACGGACTTATGCCCGTTTTTTAATTACTTATTGATGTAATTTGTATTTGAAATAAAACAAGGATCATAATGAATAAACAGTAAAAACTATTTATTAGTTACAATTTCTTTAGTTTTTTTCCAATCAATATCTTTGACTTGTTTAATTATAGATTGGAATAAATTTCTTTTATCTTTTGGATAAATTGCATAATAACGAACATGTGCTTCTTGATCAGTAATTGGTATTAAAATACGATTTTCTTCAGCTTCTTCTCTTTGAATAGTAATATTACTTCTAAAATTAGGTAAAGCTGACATTTTTGTCAGTTCATTAAAAACAGAAGGATCATCTTGAAATAAAAGATGTGATTCAGGAATCATGCGTTGACAGACCTCATTCCAAAAACCAATACGTGAAAGAAGTAAAACACTTTGACCATTTAAATCAGAAAAAGATATTTCTTTAAAAGGTGCTAAAGGATGAGCTGGTGGTACTGATAAATAAAGAGATTCTTCTAAAAATTCTTGGGAAATATATTTTTTATCTTCTAAAGGATGATATAAAATGATTAAAGAATAATCACCTTTTTTAAGTCCTTCAATTAATGCCTTTTCCTCTTGAACAAGAGTACTTTCAATTTGAGCTTCTGTATTATTTAATAAAGCATATTCAACGCCCCATAAAGGAGCTGGTGCACAAGAACCAAAAGAAATATGATTTTGATTTAGTTTTGTAAGTTCCTTGATCATTTCTTCGCGACCATCAAGAAGCTTCTTCGCAAATTCTACCGCAAGTTTTCCATTTTCATTCAGTTCAATTTTATTTTTTTTACGATCAAATAAAGAAAGTCCTAAATCATGTTCTAATCTTTGCATGGATCTTGTAAGACCTGGTTGAGAAATTAATAATTCCTCAGCAGCTTTTGAAATAGTTTTATTTTTCGCAATGGCAACAAGATGTTCAAGTTGGTTAAATTCAATCATAGTTTCACTTCCTTTTTCGTAATTATAACACACTATGACTTTGAGTTATAGTAAGATAATTGAATGATAATGTACTTTTTTAAAAGCACATATTAAAATAAAAGTAGTTAAGGAAAAAGGAGAAGAAAAATGAAAGTATTAATAATTAATGGAAGTCCTCGTCCAAAAGGAAATACAAAGATTGCTTTAGATGAAATGATAAAAATCTTTGATCAAGAAGGTATTGAAAGTGAAATTGTGCATATTGGAAATAAGGATATTCGTGGATGTATTGCCTGTATGTCATGTAAAACAAGATTAGGTCATTGTGTTTTTGATGATTGTGTCAATGAGATTGCTCAAAAGTTTGAAGAAGCAGATGGACTTGTGGTTGGAACACCCGTTTATTATGGTTCTGCCAATGCAACCTTGATTGCCTTTCTAACAAGATTATTTTATAGTACTCCATTTGATAAAACAATGAAAGTTGGCGCAAGTGCTGTTGTCGCAAGACGCGGGGGAATTTCTTCAACTTATGATGAAATCAATAAATTCTTTGCTATTTCAGGAATGCCAATTGCATCTTCACAATATTGGAATTCTATTCATGGAAGAGAAATGGGAGAAGCAAGTCAAGATGAAGAAGGATTACAAACAATGCGTGTTCTTGCTAGAAATATGTCATTTTTAATGAAATGTATTCATGATGGTAAAGAAAAATATGGTTTACCAGAAAAAGAAGAATTTCATCGTACAAACTTTATTAGATAATAAAAAGAGCTAATGCTCTTTTTCATTATCTAAATTAATTAAATTACTTACATAAGGTTTTTTACCACTTAAAACATCATTATAAAGATTTTGTTTCCAATCAATATAATCAATACTTTCTTCAAGTTGTTGAATCGTATCTTCAAGACTTTTTCTTTTTTTAGAAAGCATTTCTTGACGTATTTTAATTGTAGAAGGACCTTGTAAACAAAGAGCTAGGTATTCTTTCATTTCTTGAATACTAAAATCACATTTCTTTAAACAAGAAAGATCTTTGATCCAATTTACATTATGTTCATCAAAAATACGACGATTATTTTTATCCCTTTTAACATTAGGAACAAGACCTTCATTACAATAATATTTTAAAGTCTGATAAGTCATATCGAGTTTACGACAAACTTGCATCATTGTGTACATAAAAATCACCTCAAAAAAATTATATTCTTCTTGACCGATAGTTACAACCGTAAATTATAATCATATTGTAATAGATAAGAAATCAAGGGGGCTTATAAAATGAAAACATTTAATTATTCTTATCCAGTAAAAGTTTATTTTGGAAAAGGAAGTGCAAAAGAAGCTTTTTCAAATGAATTAAAAAAATATGGAAGTAAAGTTTTATTAGCTTATGGTGGAGGTTCTATTAAAAGTAATGGAATCTATGATGAAGTTGTTTCTTTATTGAAAGAAGAAAATAAAGATGTGATTAAATTTAATGGGATTATGTCCAATCCAACGTATAAAAAAGTACAAGAAGGAGTAGAACTTGTAAAAAAAGAAAAAATTGATTTTATTTTAGCTGTTGGTGGTGGAAGTGTTATAGATTGTTGTAAAGTCATTTCTAGTCAAGCAGTTATTGATGAAGATATTTGGGATTTAGAATATGTTCATGGTAAATTTCCAACAGAGGGTATTCCAATGGGAGCCATCGTAACGGCTTCAGGAACAGGTGCTGAAATGAATGGAGGAGCAGTCATTACTCATGAAGAAAAGAATTGGAAAGGTGGTATCTTTGCTTCAACAGCTGACTTTGCAGTTCTTGATCCAACATATACAATGACAGTACCATCTATGCAAGTATTATCAGGTGCTTTTGATACGTTAAGTCATGCCTTAGAAACTTATTTAGGAAATTCTGATCAAGATAATGTTTCAGATGATGTTGCACTAGCTATTATGAAAAATACTGTTGTGAATATGAGACGTTTATTAAAAGATATCAATGATGAACAAGCAAGAAGTAATTTGATGTGGGATTCAGCAATGGCTGAAAATGGTATCTTAAAATGTGGACGTCAAACTGATTTTCAAGTACATCAAATTGAACATCAATTAGGTGCTTTTACAGATTGTAATCATGGTCAAGGTTTAGCAGTTATTCAACCGGTTTACTGTTATCATATTTTAAATGATGCCAGAGAAAAATTGACACGTTTTGCACAAGTTGTTTTTAATCAAAAAACAGCTGAAGAAGGTTTAGAAGCTCTTCAAAACTTTATTAAAGAATGTCATTTACCAACAACATTACCTGAATTAAAATCTAAAGTTGAAATCACAAACGATTTATTAAAACAAGTAGCTGATACGACAAATTTGATTAAAACAAATCCTCGTACACTTACTAAAGAAGAAGTCTATAAAATTTTATTAGAATGTATGTAAAAGGCTATCTACGGATAGCTTTTTTATTTAGAGAAAAATTTATATTTTTTTCTATAAAAAGAAGTTTTTATTTGTATAATAAAATATATAAAAACTATAAAATTATTGTCATTTAAAAAATAAAGAAAGTAATGTTGAAGGATATGGATAATGTTGTATAAAAATGAATGAGTAAGGAGGAATTTTATGACTTATAAATGGTTTTATAAAACACCAGAGGGTTTTGATGATATGTATATGAATAGTGATGGAGACTATTTGACAGGTTTGTGGTTTGTTGGCTCAAAAGATGTCTCTAAACATATTGTTGACTGTAAGGAAAAAGAATTATCTGTTTTTAAGGAAACATGTCAATGGTTGGATATTTATTTTAGTGGTGAAAGTCCTGATTTTACACCTAAATATAAAATAAATAACTTAACACCTTTTAGAAAAGAAGTTATAGATATCATGAATACCATACCTTTTGGAAGTACTTTAACTTATAAAGATATATCAAAGATGATTGCTGATAAAAGAGGAATTAAAAAAATGTCTAGTCAGGCTGTTGGTGGAGCGGTAGGTTGGAATCCTCTTTGTATTATTATTCCTTGTCATAGAGTTGTTGGCTCAAATGGAAGTTTAACAGGATATGGTGGAGGAATAAAAAATAAAGTAGCACTTTTAACGCATGAACAAAATGACATGAGTAAATATTTTATTCCTAAAAAAGGAACAGCTTTATGAAAAGATGTAAATGGTGTAATTTAGATAATCCTTTATATATAAAGTATCATGATTTAGAATGGGGAGTCCCTAATTTTGATGATCAATATTTATTTGAAATGTTGATTTTAGAATCGTTTCAAGCAGGATTATCTTGGGAGTGTGTATTAAATAAAAGAGAAGCTTTCAAAGAGGCTTATGATAATTTTGATATAGAATGCGTTATAAATTATGATGAAAATAAAATAAATGAATTATTATCTAATAAAAAA
>UQVG01000198.1 GCA_900544435.1 uncultured Erysipelotrichaceae bacterium
TCTGATTATTATTTAATAAGACATAAATTGAAATTTAATTAAACCGCCGTATACGGAACCGTACGTACGGTGGTGTGAAAGGGAAAATTTGATTAAAAGTTTTCCCTATTTGATTGATAAAAAAGAGAAAAACAATTAAAATAGAGTCATTGAAAAAGGGGTAGAAACATGAAAAAAATAGTATTTTTAGATATAGATGGAACATTAGTCACACCAAATTATCCTTTATCAGCTCTTGTAAAAAATGGAATTCAAAAAGCAAGAGAGAATGGACATTTGATTTTTTTATGTACAGGAAGAAATCGTGTAGGTATAGAAGGGATTATGTCTGATGATTTTGATGGTTGTATTTGTTCAGCCGGGGGTTATCTTGAAATTAAAGGTGAAGTGATTGAAACAACTTATTTAGAAAAAGAAGAAGTCAACAAAGCAAGAAAGGCCTTTGATCAAAATCATATTCTTTATAATTTAGAATCAACTTATATGACTTTTGCCAGTGATGAATTACGTCATTATTTTGCCCATGCCTTGTTAGGTGATGAAGGCACTAATTCAGAGTTTGAAAGATTAAAAGAACAACAAAAGAAAGAATATCATATGGTTGATATTAGTGAATATCAAGAACAAGGAATTCATAAACTTTGTTTTATTGCCTTTAATAGAGAAGATATTGAAAAAGCAAAAGCACTTTTACCAGATTATCATTTTATTGTTCATGAAATGTTTAGCCAACACTCTATTAATGGTGAAATTATCAAAAAAGGAATTGATAAGGGGTTGGCCATTAAAAAAGTTGTTGAAACACTTCATATGAAAATGGAAGATACCATTGCTTTTGGAGATAGTATGAATGACTATGAAATGTTACAAGTTTGCCATTATGGTGTAGCAATGGAAAATGCCTGTCAAGAATTAAAAGAAAGTGCCGATAAGATTTGTGAAAGTGTTGAAAATGATGGTGTGTATTATGAAATGGAAAGGTTAGGATTATTTGAATGTTTGGATTAGGAACGCTTGTTAATACCATAGCCGTTATTGCAGGTGGCATTATTGGTTTATTGTTTAAAAATGGTTTAAAGAATAGATATCAAGAAACAATTATGCAAGGAATTGGTTTAGCAGTTTTATTTGTTGGTATTTCTGGTGAGATGACGGGGATGTTAAAGATTTCTAAATCAACAATAGAGTCAACAGGTTCTTTAATTCTTGTTTTATCTTTATGCTTTGGTGCACTTATAGGAGAATTTATTAATATTGAAAAAAGAATTGAACAATTTGGTTTTTATTTAAAAAGCAAAGTAAAAAGTAATGATTCTAAATTTATTGAAGGTTTTGTTTCAACTTCACTTGTTATATGTGTAGGAGCCATGGCCATTGTTGGTTCTTTTCAAGATGGTTTACTACATGATCCAAGTATCTTGATTTCTAAAGCGGTCATGGATTTTGTTATAGTAATGGTTTTTGCTTCAACGCTTGGAGTAGGTACTATATTTTCAGCAATCCCTATCTTTGTTTATCAAGGATTACTGACGGTTTGTGCTTCTTTTCTAGCACCTTATTTTACGACAACTATGATTTCTAATATTTCATTTGTTGGTTCAGTTTTGATTTTTGCGGTGGGTACTAATTTATGTTTTCATACTAAAATTAAAGTTGGTAATCTTTTACCTGCAGTATTTATGCCCTTATTATTAGCACTTTTTATGTAAGTGCTTTTTTTGTTTGCTTGTCAGTTGATTAAAAATGATGTACGATAATAGCGTTTTAAAGAAGGGAGAAATTTATGTTAGAAAAGTTTTTCAAATTAAATGAAAAGGGCACTACAGTGAAAACTGAAATTTTAGCAGGTGTGACAACTTTCTTGGCAATGGCCTATATTTTAGCTGTCAATCCAGCAATGCTTGGTGAAACTGGAATGTCTGTTCAAGGGGTTTTCCTTGCAACTGCTATTTCTTCTGCAGTGGCAACAATTATTATGGGATTAGTGGCAAACTATCCAGTTGCTTTATCTGCAGGTATGGGAGTTAATGCTTTATTTACTTATACTATTTGTTTTGGTATGGGATTATCTTATAAAGGGGCATTAGCTTGTGTCTTTGTATCAGGAATCATTTTCTTAGTAATTTCAATTACTGGAATTAGAACAATGATTATTAATGCAATTCCTGCTCAACTTAAATTGGCAATTGGTGCAGGTATTGGATTCTTTATTGCTTTTATTGGTTTAAAAAATGCAGGAATCATTGTAGCAAATGAATCAACATTTGTTGGTCTTGGTAATTTACAAGAACCAACAGTTATTTTAGCAGTAGTTGGTATTTTAATTACTTTATTACTTTTAACTAAAAATGTTCCTGGAGCTGTTTTCTATGGTTTAGTTGTTACAGCTGTTGTGGGAATTATTGCTGGAGTTTGTGGTGTTAAAGGAATGCCAGAAATTCCTACTGGAGTTATTTCATTTGACTTTGATTTTTCATTAGTAGGAGCATTTGCTTCAGGACTTGGAGAATTAACTTCACATCCACAATGTTACGTAGCAATCTTCTCATTATTATTCGTTGACTTCTTTGATACTGCAGGAACTCTTGTTGCTGTATGTAATAGAGCTAATTTAGTAGATGAAACAGGAAATCCAGAAAATGTAGATCGTGCTTTATTAGCAGATTCAATTGGTACTGTTATTGGTTCTGTTGCAGGAACTTCAACTGTTACATCATTTGTTGAATCAACTTCAGGTGTTGAAGTAGGGGGAAGAACTGGTTTAACTGCGGTTACTACTGGGGTATGCTTCTTATTATCTGTTTTCTTCTCACCATTACTTTCATGCGTTACAAGTGCAGTGACAGCGCCAGCGTTAATTATTGTTGGTGTCTTAATGGCACAACAATTAAAAGGAATTGAATGGGATAATCTTGTTTATGCAGCAAGTGGATTCATGACAGTTATTTTTATGATCTTAGCTTATTCTATTTCAAATGGTATTGCTATTGGATTTATTACATATACAGTTTCTATGATTGGTGTTGGTAAAATTAAAGAAATCAAACCAATTGTATGGATCTTAGATGTTTGTTTTGTAATTTTCTTAGTATTTTTACCAAAATAGAGAATTAACGAGTTTTACGATAAGTTTCGTAAAACTCTTTTTTTTATGAAAAAATTACGTATCTTGTAAGCGCTTACAAAAAAGTATTGTTTTTTCTTCTTCTAGAATTTATAATTATATAGTATGGAGGAAGAAAATTATGGGAAGTACTGTCAAAAAAATTGCATTATTATCTGGTGGAGGTGATTGTCCAGGCTTAAATGCTGTTATTCGTACAATTACTAAAACTGCAATCTCTAAATATGGTTATGAAGTGATTGGATTTGTTTATGGATATAGAGGGTTATATCATAATAATTATGTTGAACTTACTGAAGAAACAGTAGAAGATATCTATAAAGAAGGGGGAACTATTTTATATAGTTCTAATAAAGATAATTTATTTGATTATTTAGTAGATGATGGACACGGTGGAAAAGTTAAGAAAGATGTTTCGGATGTTGCTGTGGAAAACTTAAAAAAAGATGGTGTTGATGTTTTAGTTATTTTAGGTGGAGATGGAACACTTACAAGTGCTAGAGACTTTTCTAGAAAAGGTGTCAATGTTATAGGTGTACCTAAGACAATGGATAATGATTTAGCAAGTACTGATGTGACTTATGGATTTATTTCAGCAATGTCAGTAGGAACAGAATTTATTGATCGATTACAAACAACAGCAAAATCACATCATCGTGTTATTTGTTGTGAGTTAATGGGTAGAGATGCTGGATGGATTACATTGTATGCAGGTCTTGCTGGAAATGCAGGTGTATGCTTAATTCCAGAAATTCCTTTTACGATTGAAAACATTGCTAAAGCGATTAAAAAACGTGATGAAATGGGCTTACCATATACAGTTGTAGCTGTTGCTGAAGGTGCTAAATATGCAGATGGAACAAAAGTTATTGGAAAAATTGTTGAAGACAGTCCAGATCCAGTACGATATTCGGGATTAGCTGCTAAAGTAGCAGATGATTTAGAAAAAGTAATTCCAAATCATGAAGTACGTTCTGTAAATCCAGGACATATTATACGTGGTGGAGATATTACAGCATATGATCGTATTTTATCAATTCGTTATGGTGTTGCGGCAGTTGAACTTATTAATGAAGGAAAATTTGGAAACGTTGTTACAATTAATGGTGATAAAATGGGATATACTTCTTTAGAAGAAGTTATTGGTGCGGCTAAGATTGGTCAACAAAAACATGTTGATCCAAATGGTGAATTAGTAAAGGCTGCTAAGGCTATCGGTATTTCATTTGGTGATGAATAATGTTAGGTTTTAACCTAACATTATTTTTTTGCTATAAAGCCTAACTCAAGATAAATGTTGGTAATGACACCTAATAATGTCAGTCTAA
>UQVG01000199.1 GCA_900544435.1 uncultured Erysipelotrichaceae bacterium
GCAACTAGCATAAAATTTTTTTTAAGAAAAGGGTTAGTTCTTTTTAAGTGCGTCAGCTTTTTGAAAAAAGTAATTCTCATTTTAAATAGAAACTGAAAATAAAAAAAGAAGAGCCGTAACTCTTCAATAAACAATAAAAACTATTTATTCGTTACAGCCCCTTCAATTTTAAATTTATTGATATTTCCAAGCATTTGATTGCATTTGCATATCAACCATATGTTTATAAATACCATCTTGTTGTTTTAGATCTTCTGGTTTACCTTGTTCAGCAACAACACCATCTTTTAAAACAACAATTTTATCAACGCCATCTACTGTTCTCATTCGATGTGCAATAATTAAAACTGTTTTATTTTCAATCAATTTAGAAATCGATTCTTGAATCAATGATTCATTATCTACATCTAATGAAGCTGTTGCTTCATCCATTAAAATAATTGGTGCATCTTTCAAGAAGGCTCTTGCAATTGAAATTCTTTGTCGTTGTCCTCCTGATAATTCTGAACCATTTTCACCAATCATCGTATTCCATTGATCAGGCATTTTTTCAACAAATTCATCACAGTGTGCTAATTTTGCTGCAGCAATTACTTCTTCATCAGTTGCATCCTTTTTACCAATACGAATATTTTCCATGACTGTATTATTAAATAATGTGACATCTTGGAAAACAATTGAATAAAGTTCTAACAATTTTTCAGGTTCAACTTTTGAAATATCCATTCCCCCAACAGTGATATTTCCTTGATTTGTGTCCCAAAAACGTGCAGCAAGTCGAGAAATGGTTGTTTTACCACCACCACTTGGTCCAATTAATGCTGTAACTTCTCCTTGTTTTGCAACAAATGATACATCAGATAACACTTTTTCTTTTTGATTATAAGAGAAAGCCACATGATCAAATACAATATCATAACCATCATTTGTAAGAGTATTAACACCTGTTTGTTCTTCATGTGATAAGATTTCATCCATACGTTTACAATTCGTATCAAGACTAATCATAGCAGATAAGTTTTGTAAAGAAATTTGTAAAGGTTCATACATACGTGTCACAACAAGTAAGAACATAAAGAATGTTAAAACTGTAATTTCACCCTTTACTAACAAGTAACTTCCTACAAGTGCAACTGTTCCCATTCCAAGTTTTAAAATCATTTGTGCACTACAAACAAATGCAGCATTGGTAAATTCCGCAAAGATAGCATGATTTTCAACGGCTTTGATTTTTTTATTAAGAGATTCCATATATGTATCACACATATTATTAGATCTTAAATCTCTTAATGTTTCTAGTCCTTCTTGAATACCATCTAAACAATTAATACGATATTCATTTGTTTTTTTATGTGTTTTTCGTAGTGCTTTTCTTGAGTAAAGAACAATTGCAAAAGCAATTGGCATGACCCAAATAGCAGCCAGTGCCATACGAAAATCAAAGAAAAGTAAACTAATAACAATAATTGTTGTTGAAATCATAGCTCCGATTAATTCAGGAATCCAATGAGAACTAGCTGTTTCTAAAAGAGCACAGTCAGACATAATTGTATTTGTAAGATCTGCTAAATCTTTTTTACCAAAATATGATAAAGGTAATTTTCTTAATTTTTCCGCAAGTGTACGACGTCTAACACCACTTTCAATATAAGTTGATAAAAAAGTAGCACGATATTGAAAGATTGTCGTTATAGCAATACAAATCAAGATCACAATAATCGCAATGATAAAGAAAGTAAATTTTTCTTTAGGTAATTGTTGATCTAATAAATAAGATGCTAATAAATAAAGTAATCCAACAGGAAGCATTAAAACAAGATTAGAAAGTGTCACTGCTACAAAAGCTCTTACCATATCTTGTGCTCCTTTAGAAGATAAAGCATATTTATGTTTTAATTTTTCTATCATTATTCTTCATCCCCCTTTTGTACTTTCCATTTCACAGATTGATTGTATTGATGCCACATATGTTCATAAACACCTTTTGTTTCTAATAAAGCTTCATGGTTTCCGCTTTCAACAACATGTCCATCTTTTAAAACATAAATACAATCAGCATCAGTAATTGTTGATAAACGATGGGCAATCATAATAACTGTTTTATTTTTAGAAAGTTTTTCAAAAGCTTTTTGAACAAGTACTTCATTATCAGGATCAGCAAAAGCAGTTGCTTCATCTAAAATAAGAATAGGTGCATTCTTTAAAAAAGCTCTAGCAATCGATAATCTTTGACTTTCTCCACCTGAAACATAAACTCCTTTTGAACCAATAATCGTATTGACTCCTTCAGGAAACTTATCAATAATATCTTGACATTGGGCATCTTTTAAAGCTTGGATAACTTCTTCATCGCTTGCTTCTGGTCTAGACATACGAATATTTTCTAAAATACTCATTTTAAGTAATCGACTATCTTGGAAAACATAGGATACTTGATTCATTAATTCTTTTTGATCAATGTCTTTGACATTAACATGACCTATTTTAATACTTCCTTCATTTACGTCCCAAAAACGAGAAATAAGAGAAGCCACTGTTGTTTTACCACCTCCGCTTGGTCCAACTAAAGCAATGTGTTCTCCTGCATTAATATGCATACTTAAGTTGTCAATCGCTTTAGTTGTAGCATCTTGATACGTAAAACTAATATTTTCTATATCAATAGAAGCATCACTTGGTACTTGTATTTGTTTACTTTCAGGTAAAGGTTGAACCTTCATAATAGAATCCATACGATTTAAAGCATCTTCTACAAGCATTTGTGATTCACCTGCATAAGCAACTTTCATTAAAGTTGTTGTTAAAATAGAGGTAATTAAAATATAGAAAAATAAATTTAAAATAAATTGATCAGTAATAGTATTTCCAGCAAATAAATAAGCTGCAATAATCAATGCTGCAAAAATACCATTGGCAAAAGTTGTAAAACAAACCATTGGTTTCATCATACTTTTTGTATAATCTAATGTCCATTTTTCATATTCATCAATGGCTTCTTTAAATCTTTTAAAAGAAAAAATTGTTTGTCCAAAAGTTTTAACAACCGGAACACCTCTTACATATTCAACAGCTTCCGATGACATTGTTTCCAAAGCATTTTGATATTGTTTCATATCTTCAGCCATCTTAGGACCCATCATTGCTGTAAACATTAAAACAAAAGCAATAATTGCTGGAATAAGACTCATTAAACCTAAACGCCAATCAAAGATTGCCATCATAATAAGTAAACCAATTGGCGTTGCTTTAGAAACAACTTTATCTGGCACATTATGTGCTAAAAAAGTTTCTGTTGCCGCACTAGATTCCATCACAATTTTTCTGATTTTTCCACTTCCTTGACTTTCAACATAGCCTAAAGGTAGCTTCATAATGTGTTCCATCATTTTTGTTCGCATTGTTGCTTGTACTCTAAAGGCTGCTTTATGTGAACACATTAAAGCTGCAATATAGAAGACCATTGCAAGCAAAGCAAATAAAACAGCATGCCATCCATAACTTTTAATATGGATTGCTTCATTGAAGTTAGGTCTTACTTCTAGTACCTCTTTGATGATACGCCACATATCATAAAAAGGAACTAAAGCAATAAAAGCACTAATGGCAGCTAAAATACATGAAGCATAAACGTAATACTTATGATTTCCTGCAAAATGCATTAACTTCGATAATGTACTTTCTTTCTTTTCTTTCTTTTCTTTCATAAAATCCCTCCTATTAGTTAGTTTTTGCTAACCTTTGATGTTAACTTTAGACAGGTCTCCCTGTCTATTTTTCATCAATCCCCATAACTGCTTTCCAGCCAGCAACATTAAATAACTTCGTGCTATTCATAAATGATTGAGCTTCTTCATAAGAACGATCATGTGCAACAAGTTCATACATCGTTTGCCATCCTGCTCGACAAAAAACATGAATAAAGAATCGATCAACTGTAAATTCCGCTTTCCCATATTTTTCAACAAGTTCTTGATAATAGGATTCTTCAATTTCTCCTAATTGATCTAAAAAATGTTCATATTTAGAACCTGTAGAACAACAAAAAATCAACTTAAAATCTGTAAAATGTTGATAAATATAGTCTAAAACAAAATCCGTTCCTTCTTCACCTTCATGATTAGCTTGATTGAGATTAGGACTATAGGTTGCTTTTTGAATACTTTCTAAATAAATATCCATCAATCCATCGGCTGTTTCTTTAACAATTGCAGAAAATAAACCTTCTTTATCTTTGAAGCGCGTATAAATTGAATTAGTACTAACGCCACTTTTAGCAGATATATTTCTTAAACTTGCATTTGTAAAACCTTTTTCTAAAAATTCTTCTGTTGCACTTTTTAATAGATTTTCTGTAACTCCCACTGTTTCTTGCCTCATGATTACCTCCATCATTAAATAACACTGTTATTATAACACTG
>UQVG01000200.1 GCA_900544435.1 uncultured Erysipelotrichaceae bacterium
CTTTAGTGAAACAATAGATGCTACCCCTGCCACCACTACCATAAAACCCTCCCCAAGTAACCACCTTTATACCTTTCGGACCTTCACTTGAGGATCTTGTCAAGCAAATGGCTGTAAATAATCTCCAGTTTAAACAACGAACAGATTCTAGTATTCAGAATTTGCAAACACAAATTGGACAGCTTGTCACTTCAATGAATGCCATGCATCAAGCTCAAGGATCGAACCAACTACCTGCCCAAACAGTAGTTAATCCAAAAGTCTCTAATATGAGTTTAATTTCCTTGACGACCAGAAAAGTTGCAAAACCAGCCCCAGAAAAAAATAAAAAAATTGTTAGGAAATCAGATGATTTCCTAACAATCATGTATCTTAGTCTTTAATAGCTTTATGATATTCTTGAAGTGATTTAACTTCATGTGTTCCATGAATTTCAGCTTCTAAGATACCTTCTACAGCTGCATTTGCAGCAGCAATGTTTGTCATGTATGGAATTTTCATTTTAATAGCTGTTTTTCTAATATAACTATCATCATGTGCAGATTCTTTACCATGTGGCGTATTGATCACCATATCAAGTTCACCATTTGTAAGAGCATCTGCAATATTTGGACGACCTTCTTTGATCTTTTTAATTTTGATAGCTGGAATGTTATTGCTATTGATTAATTCAAATGTTTTACCTGTAGCCACAATTTCAAATCCTGCATCATAATATTTTCTAGCAAGAGCAACAACATCTTTTTTATCTCTATCAGAGACAGAAATTAAAACACGACCAGATGTTGGTAATTTTGTTTGAGTAGCTTCTTCAGCTTTAAAGATAGCAGCTCCATAAGAATTAGCTAAACCTAATACTTCTCCTGTTGATCTCATTTCAGGCCCTAGAATTGGATCAACTTCAGGGAACATATTGAATGGGAAAACAGCTTGTTTTACACCAATATGAGGAATCTTTCTATCTTTTAAATCTTTAACAGGTGATGGTCTACCTGTAAGTTCACGCGTAACGATATCTGTTGCAAGTTTTACCATGTTGATGTTACATACTTTAGATACTAAAGGTACTGTTCTTGAAGCACGTGGATTTGCTTCTAAAACATAAACTTTATCATCAGCAATCGCATATTGCATATTCATTAAACCACGTACATTCATTTCTCTAGCAATTTTCTTTGTATATTCTTTAATTGTTTGTACATGTCTTACTGGGATATGTTTAGATGGTAAAATACATGCTGAGTCTCCTGAGTGAATACCAGCAAGTTCAATATGTTCCATAACTGCAGGAACATAAACATTTTCTCCATCAGAAATAGCATCTGCTTCACATTCCATAGCATCATTTAAGAAACGATCAATTAAAATTGGACGATCTGGAGTGACACCAACAGCAGCTGCCATATATTGTTTTAATGAATCATCATCATAAACAACTTCCATACCTCTACCACCTAATACGTAAGATGGTCTTACCATTAATGGATAACCAATTCTTTGAGCGATTTCTAAAGCATCATCGATTGTTACAGCCATTCCTGATTCAGGCATTGGAATTTCTAATTTTTCCATCATTTCATTAAATAAGTCACGATCTTCTGCCATATCAATTGTTTCAGGTGTTGTTCCTAAGATATTTACACCATTTTCTTTTAATTGACTTGCTAGATTTAATGGTGTTTGTCCACCAAATTGAGCAATGACTCCTAATGGTTTTTCTTTTTCATGAATACTTAAAACATCTTCTAATGTTAATGGTTCAAAATAAAGTTTATCAGATGTATCATAATCTGTTGAAACTGTTTCTGGGTTACAGTTTACAATAATTGTTTCAAATCCTAATTTCTTTAAAGCAAGAGAAGCATGTACACAGCAATAATCAAATTCAATACCTTGACCAATTCTGTTAGGTCCTCCACCTAAGATCATGATTTTCTTATTATTTGAAACTTCATCTTGATCTTTTCCATTATATGTAGAGTAATAATAAGAACTATCTTTTGTACTTGATACATGTACAGGTTCCCAGACTTGATGCATACCCATAGCAAGTCTTTGATTTCTAATTTCTTTTTCTTCAACATCTAATAACTTAGAAATATATTTATCAGCAAATCCATCTTTCTTTGCTTGTTTTAAAACGTCATCTGGTAATTGATTTCCTTTATAAGAAGCAATTTTTTCTTCTTCTTCAACGAGTTCTTTCATTTGTTCAATGAAATAATGTTTAATTTTTGTAAGTTCAAATAATTCATTAACAGTAGCTCCTTTTCTTAAAGCTTCATACATAATGAATTGTCTTTCACTTGTTGGATTAATTAATAATTTTAATAATTCATCTTTAGATAAATCATTAAAGTTCTTTGCATATCCTAAGCCATAACGTCCTGTTTCTAAAGAACGAATTGCTTTTTGAAAAGCTTCTTTATAAGTTTTACCAATACTCATAACTTCCCCAACAGCTTTCATTTGTGTACCAAGTTTATCTTCTGCTCCTTTGAATTTTTCAAAAGCCCAACGTGCAAACTTAATAACAACATAATCTCCATCAGGATAATATTTATCTAATGTTCCATATTTACCACATGGAATTTCATCTAATGTAAGTCCAGCCGCTAACATTGCTGAAATTAAAGCAATAGGGAAACCTGTTGCTTTAGAAGCTAAAGCAGATGAACGTGATGTTCTTGGATTGATTTCAATAACAACAATACGATCTGTTACTGGATCATGAGCAAATTGAACATTTGTACCTCCAATAACTCCAATTGATTCAACAATACGATAAGCTTGTTCTTGTAAACGATTTTGCACTTCTTTTGAAATTGTAAGCATTGGTGCACTACAGAAAGAATCTCCAGTATGTACTCCTAATGGATCAATATTTTCAATAAAACAAATTGTAATCATGTTATTTTTAGCATCTCTTACAACTTCTAATTCTAATTCTTCCCATCCTAAAATAGATTCTTCAATTAAGCATTGGTGTACTAAACTTGCTTGCAACCCTCTATTTACAACTGTTTTTAATTCATCAACATTGTAAACAAGTCCTCCACCTGCTCCACCCATTGTATAGGCAGGTCTTACAACTACTGGATATCCTAATTTATCAGCAATAGCTAAAGCTTCATCAACCGTATTTGCAATTTCACTTCTTGCCATTTCAATACCAAGTTCATTCATGGCTTTTTTGAATTCTAAACGGTCTTCTCCACGTTCAATAGCATCTACTTTTACCCCTAATACTTGAACGTTATATTTGTCTAAAACTCCGGCATTACTTAATTCAGAACATAGATTTAAAGCTGATTGTCCACCTAAGTTAGGAAGTAAAGCATCTGGTCTTTCTTTTTCAATGATTTGTGTTAATCTTTCTACATTCAATGGTTCAATATATGTCACATCTGCAGTTTCTGGATCTGTCATAATTGTAGCTGGGTTAGAATTGACTAAAACAATTTTATACCCTAATCCTCTTAATGCTTTACAAGCTTGTGTTCCTGAATAATCAAATTCACATGCTTGACCAATAATAATTGGTCCTGAACCAATGACTAATACTGTGTTAATATCTTCTCTTTTTGGCATCTTTAATCCTCCTTTTGATTGTAAAAAAAACATATCTTAGAAAAGATATGTTTCAAATTAAAAAATAAAAAGCGAAAAAGGGCCCATGTCTTTATATTGAATTGTCATAAGTAGATCTTTTTTCATAATGGCCTCCTATAAGCAATTTCGCTCTATCTATAGAAAAATTATATAAGATAATGATTGGGAATTAAATAAATTAAAATATAATTATCATACTAATTTTTTATTTCCATGCCAAATAATATCCTTGCCAATTCTTTTTAAGTTGAGCTGTTACTTCTTGTTTCTTTTTTATTCCCATTTCATTTGTATACATATATTCAACCATCACAGTATCTTCTTTTTTTATATTTTTACATGTATATGCTTTGTGAACTACTCCGACTTACACTTCGTTTAGAAGTCGGAGATTCTTGCTTCAACCACTACAGCCTCTAATGACAATACATTATAGGTCTTACACAGTGTCCACAAGCGTATAAGTTTGGCTCGTCCCAAGCCTACTTTTATAATTTATCTATAAGGACTGAAGAATTCTCAATCCTTCTGTAAGTATGTTGATTGCTGCATTATGGTCTCTGTCTCCAGTATAGCCACAATCACATGTATAAACTCGGTCTTTTAGGTCGAGTTTTTTTACACTTCCACAGCAATGACAGATTTGGCTAGAAGGGTACCACTTGTCAACTTTTACAAAATATTTACCTCTTTCTTTAAGCTTGTACTCAAGCATATTAAGAAACATTCCATAACCGTTGTCAAAGGTCGCTTTTCCATTGCCAAAACCTTTATTTCCAATAGCTTTCATATCTAAGTCTTCG
>UQVG01000201.1 GCA_900544435.1 uncultured Erysipelotrichaceae bacterium
TATGTAAAAAAAAAGAAAGTAGAACAAATCTACTTTCTTAATCTTAATAACCAGGTTTACCTAATAATTTGAACATATTTTTCTTATAAACTTCAACACCAGGTTGATTGAATGGGTTGACTCCTAAGAAATAAACTGACATAGCACATGACATTTCAAAGAAATAAACCATATAACCAAATCCATAAGCATCCATCTTATCTAATGAAATAATGATATTTGGTACATTACCAGTATTAACATGAGCATCAATAGTACCTTCACAAGCTCTTTTGTTAACATAGTCAACAGATTTACCAGCTAAATAATTTAAACCATCTAAATCATCTGGATCACTTGGAATAATCATATCATTTTGTGGATTTTTAACTTCGAAGATTGTTTCATATAAAACTTTAGAACCTTCTTGGATAAATTGTCCTAATGAATGTAAGTCTGTAGAGAATACTGCACTATGAGGTAAGATACCTTTATTTTCTTTACCTTCAGATTCTCCATATAATTGTTTCCACCATTCAGCAACATTATTTAATTGTAATTCATAAGTGACAAACATTTCAGCTGAATATCCAGCTTTATTTAATAATTGTCTTGCTACACCATAACGATAAGCATCATTTGTTTCAATGTTTGCATCGTTATATTTAACCATGGCATCTTTAGCACCTTTTAACATTTCATCGATGTCAATACCAGCCATTGCAATAGGGAATAGACCTACAGCAGTTAAAACTGAATAACGTCCACCGATATCATCAGGTACTACAAATGTTACATAACCTTCATCTGTAGCTAATTTTTTAAGAGCACCTTTTTCTCTATCAGTAGTAGCTACGATTCTTTCACGAGCTCCTTCTTTACCATATTTCTTTTCGCACATTTCTTTGAAAATTCTGAAAGAAATAGATGTTTCAGTAGTTGTTCCTGATTTAGAAATAACGTTGATAGCGAAATCTTTACCTTCAATATATTTAGCAACTTGATGAATATAATTTGAAGAGAAAGTATTTCCTACATAGATGATTTCTACTTTATCATCTGAATATAAACCATTAATTGCTTCAATAGCAGCACGTGCTCCTAAATAAGATCCCCCGATACCGCATACTAATAATACATCAACTTTTTCTCTTAATTTAGCAGCAGTTTCTTTCATTAATTGAACTTCTGCTTTATCATAGTTTTCTGGTAATTCTACCCATCCAAGGAAATCGTTACCAGCACCTGTTTTGTTGCGAATCATATCATGAATTTCTGCTACTTTTTCTTTGTATGATCCTAAATCTTCAGCTAATTTTGCTTTTGATAAATCTAATGTGATCATTTAGTTTTCCTCCATTACACCTTGTTTTAACCATTCTTCCATTGCTTGAGCTAAAGGTGAAAAACCTTTAGGTGTTTCTACAATTGGTTTTCGAGGGTTTTTATAGACGAGTTTTTTGTCTTTTCTTCGAAAACGATTGTCAACAGCTTTCAAGCTTAATTTGGCGTGATTGCTAGAATGATCAAAATCAATGACTTTTACTTTAACAATATCATTAATGCGTACATAACTTGCAATGCTTTTAACAAATTTATCTGATATTTCTGAGATATGAATCAATCCTGTTGAATTATCAGGTAAAAGAGCAAAAGCACCATATGGTTGAATACCAGTTACTTTAACATCTATGATATCCCCTCGTTTGATAAGTTTTGTCACTTGATTTCACTCCTTGCGGCACTATTATAGCACAATTTAATCATATGTGTTGTATTTAATAGGGAAAAAATATAAAATATGGTAGGATTTATATGATATAAAATCAAAGATATAAAAAGGAGTTTGCTAAAATGGAAAATATTGAAGAACAAATTAAAAATGTCATCCATAAATTAAGACCATATCTTCAAAGAGATGGTGGAGATATCGAATATGTTGATTTTAAAGATGGTATTGTTTATGTAAGAATGCTTGGAGCATGTGCAGGTTGTACCATGATTGATGATACTTTAAAAGATGGTGTTGAACAAATTTTAATGGAAGAAGTACCAGGAGTTTTAGAGGTACAAAATATTTCTAGTGCATTATAATACAAATTTCTTGCATTTATAGAGAGTTTGTAATATTATGTTTTAGTCTTTGAAGTCATCATAATTTTTATTTGATTTCACAAACTTATTTTAGGTGATGAAATTGAATAAAAGAAAAGAACAACAAATCAAAATAGCTCTTATTTTAAAAGAGATTGGTTTGGAAGATGAACTCATAGAAAAAATGACATCAATAAAAAAAGAAGAATATCAATAAAATAAAAAGGACTCTTATTAAGAACCATGAGATGAAGATCGATGAAGTGGTGGCAACCCTATATGTTAGAAGGTGCCTTTACTGAGCAAGTTTATTCTTGAACAATAAGAGAAAGCTTCCTAACGGCTTTCTCTTTAGGAAGCTTTTTTATTTGTTATTTAAGGAGGAAGAAAAAATGAAAGAAAGAATTTTATTTACATCAGAGTCTGTATCAGAAGGACATCCTGATAAAGTGTGTGATCAAATTAGTGATGCAATCTTAGATGAATGTTTTAAACAAGATCCTAACTCACGTGTTGCATGTGAATGTTTTGCAACAACAAACTTAGTTGTAATTGGTGGAGAAATTACTACAAATGCAAAGGTAGATTATGAAGCTGTTGCTAGAAATGTTTTAAAAGAAATCGGTTATGATGATGAAGCTAAAGGAATGGATTATAAAACATGTAAGATTGAAGTTGTTATGGATAGTCAATCAAGCGATATTGCACTAGGAACAAACGAAGAAGTCGGTGGAGCAGGAGACCAAGGAATTATGTTTGGTTATGCAACTAAAGAAACTGAAGGATATATGCCACTTGCTATTTCAATTGCGCATCATTTAGTACGTTATGCTTCAACTTTAAGACATGATGGAACTTTCAAATGGGCTAGACCTGATATGAAAGCACAAGTAACAATTGATTATACTGATGAAAAACCAGTGATTGATACTATTTTAATGTCAATTCAACATGATGATGATTTTGATGAAGCAGAATTTAAAAAATTTGTTAAAGAAAATATCATGGATGCTGTTGTTAAAAAATATGATATGAATACAGATTATCGTGTTTTAATCAATCCTACAGGACGTTTTGTAATTGGTGGTCCTCATGGAGATACAGGTCTTACTGGTAGAAAAATCATTGTTGATACATATGGTGGATATGCACGTCATGGAGGAGGAGCTTTCTCTGGAAAAGATCCAACTAAAGTAGACCGTTCTGCTGCTTATATGGCACGTTATATTGCTAAAAATGTTGTTGCAGCTAATATGTGTGATGAACTTGAAATCCAATTATCTTATGCAATTGGTGTTAAAGAACCAACATCTATTTATATTGATACAAAAGGAACTGAAAAAGTACCTCATGATGTGATTCTTGAAGCTATCAAGAAAGAATTTGATTTAACACCAGCAGGAATCATTCATACATTAAATTTAAGAACACCTATTTATAAAAAGACAGCTTCATATGGTCATTTTGGTAGACCTGAAGCAAATTTACCTTGGGAACAATTAGATAAGGTAGAAAGTTTAAAAAAATATATGTAGAAAAAAGCTCATAAATTGAGCTTTTTTTATTATGACCTTTTTTTGGAAAGGATAAAATAGCATATTAAAGTAGGAATTTAGGAAAGTTTATAGTATAATATAGTTATCAAAAGGAGGAATTAATTATGAAAATTACATTAAGAGGAAAGAACATTGAAATTACTGAAGCAATTGAAGAAAAAGTCAGTGAAAAATTATCAAAATTAGACAAATACTTCATTGTAAGTGAAAATGTTGAAGCCAAAGTACTTGTAAGAACTTATCCTTACGGACAAAAAATTGAAGTGACAATTCCTACTGAATATGTACTTTTAAGAGCAGAAGTTGTGGATCAAGATTTATACAATGCAATTGACTTAGTTATCGACAAATTAGAAGGTCAAATTAGAAAGTATAAAACTAGATTAAACAGAAAATCTAAAGATAATAAACTTGCATTCAATTTAGCATCAATTGAACCTTTAGAAGATGAAGAAGAAGACGTATTAGTAAAAACAAAAACAATTACTCCAAAACCAATGGATATGGAAGAAGCAATTATGCAAATGGAATTAATCGGACATTCATTCTTCGTATATCGTGATACTGAAACAGATGCTATTAGTATTGTATATCGTCGTAATGATGGAGATTATGGACTTATCGAAACTGAATAGAAATAATAATAAAAACGCTAACCAATTATCATAGGTTAGTGTTTTTTTTGAGACAAATTTGAAACAAATTTGAGACAAAATAATTTAAAAAATCATATATAATAATAGTGTAAAAAAATAGCTCAGAAAATG